>PEFW01000199.1 GCA_002890675.1 Candidatus Methylaffinis lahnbergensis | reverse complement strand
AAAGATTTCTCTCAACTCACGCAGCCACCTACAACACTCATCTCACTTCTGCAAGGACGCACCGAGCCTTTCGCGCGTCGGCTATGAACATGTGGCGCGAGGCAGTCGCGGTCGTTTGAAAATATTCGGGACGCAGAATTCTCGTGTTCTTCTTTCAACGATGTGACAATGCCCGCTCTTCTCCTCCTCGGTGAAACGGCGGACAAACGGTCGCTGGCTCAGATGCGCGTTGAGTTGACCCATGTCATTTGTCGTGACGCTCTGATTTTTTTAAAATTGCTCCGCCGGCCTGGATCCGAAGCGCATAGGGCTCTCGCGGCGAGCAGGTCAATTATAGTATTTGGGAAACAAAAATTGGTGAAGTCATTGTTTTCAAGGCGGAGAAAGACGGCACGCATCTGAGGCCGCCGCCAGAAGGCTCGGCTAAGATCGTTTTTTTCACTGGTGTTTGGCATGAGCCCATGAATTCCCCCTCTATCACATCGCGTCCCACACCGCTTCTGCCCGCGGGAAGGACGCGAACCGTTTGGGAGAACGAGGACGCCATTCGGTTCGGTTGCCAAGGGGATGAACCCGGCGAAAATGGGTGTTGCGTCTACATTTACCCGATGACAGATTAACAGTTCGCAGAATTGCTTGCCGTGATAGGCCTCACGAACGAAACCAACCGTGTTGCTATTGACGACAGATTTCAGAGGCCGTGATGTGGTCACACGGATTGAAATCCGCGTCGCCACAATAGTCCGCACGCTGCGCGAATGCGATCGAGCAACAATGCCGAGGTAACAAGGCGTCACGTTCAGGATAAGCAAGGCAGCCATGTACACAGCACTCGAACGTATCCGCGCGAAGATCATTGAGCTGGAGGCGAAGATCGCCGATCTTCGCATCGCCGAGCGCGAGATCCAGGCGCTCGACAAGCTTCCCGCGCGGAAGACAAGACCTGCGCCGGGGCCAAAGCCAAAGCCAAAGCCAAAGCCAAAACGCAAGCCGGAGGCAAGCAACCAGGCGGAGGCGCGCCGGACCATCGGCTCGGCGATCGCTGACGTTCTCGGCCGGCGGGGCGCCCTTTCGGCCGCCGAGATCGCCGAGCATATCAGGGCGAAAGGCCGAGACATCAGCAATCGAACCGTATCCTTTTCGCTGCAATCGTTGAAAAAGCGCGGCCTCGCAAAGAGCGCGGACGGCAAGTGGGCGCTCCCGAAGGCCGACTCCCGGCGAGTTCGCTCGTGATGGAAATCCTAATGGCTTGCGGCCGCCGCTTCGTCCTGCTCGCGTTCAAGAGCAAAAACCGGTGCGCTTCGGGTCGTGAACGGGTCGAGGGACGCCGCCACGGGCGTGCGTGCGCACCTTCGAGGGGAGATACCGGGCGCCGCTTCAAACGAGATGAGGGTCTCCTCAATCTGGCGTTGCAATGCCTGGCCAGCATTTGCGCCGCCGATGATCGGCGCGCGCCGGTGCGACGCGGCGACAACGCCCGCCAGTTTGGCGATGATTTCTAGATCGCCA
>PEFW01000198.1 GCA_002890675.1 Candidatus Methylaffinis lahnbergensis | reverse complement strand
GAAGATCGGAGAGCTGGCGCTGGAGAACGATTTTTTAGAAGGCGCGCTCACCAAGGCGGGCTTGCTGAGCGCAAAGCGATGATCGACAGAACTGCAGTAGTTAAGACTTAATCTGACAGTTGGTGTCATAGCTGATGACTAATACCGAAGCTCAGTAAGCGTGACTCGGAGGGGGGATTCCCGAATCGGCGTGTGTCTGATTCAAGGTGGCGAGCGCAGGAGGTTCGCCATGCCCATTCCACTTCGGGCTGATTTTGATGCGCGGATGGTGAGGGCTGCCGCGAGGTGGTCGAAGGATGGGCCTCAGGCCAGGCGGCTTCTGGCGCTGGCGGCGATTTACGACGGCGCGAGCCGGACCGAGGCGGCGAAGATCGGCGGGGTGACGCTCCAGATCGTTCGCGATTGGGTGATGAAGTTCAACGCCCATGGGCCGGGAGGGCTGATTGATTGCAAGCCGCCCGGACAGCCGTCGCGTCTGAACGGCGCGCACCGCGCCGCGCTCGCCGCGATACTCGAGAGCGGCCCGATCCCGGCCGTGCATGGCGTCGTGCGCTGGCGGATCGTCGACCTCTGCCAATGGATCTTCGAGGAATTCCGCGTCGTCGTCGCCAAGCAGACATTGAGCCGGGAATTGCGCGCCATGGGATATCGTAAGCTCTCGGCTCGTCCCCGTCATCACGAGCAGGCTGAGGGCGCGATCGAGGATTTTAAAAAAGCTTTCCCGCGCGCCTGGACGAGATCGGGCGCGAGAAGGGCGTCGAGCCCGCCGCCATAGAGGTCTGGTTCGCCGACGAGGCCCGCATCGGCCAAAAGAACAAGATCACCCGCCGCTGGGCCAAGCGCGGCACGCGTCCGAGCGCGCCGACGGACCAACGAACCGCCTCGGCTTATATCTTCGGCGCGATCTGCCCCAAGCACGGAAAGGGTGCAGCCCTCATCATGCCCAGATGCAACACGGAGGCGATGAACCTGCACCTGGCCGAAATCGCCGCTCAGATCGCGCCGGGCGCACACGCGGCGCTTCTCGTCGATCAGGCCGGCTGGCATCTGTCGGGCCGGCTCGTCATGCCGCCCAACATCACCTTGATCCCGTTGCCGGCGAAATGTCCGGAGCTCAATCCGCAGGAAAACGTCTGGCAGTTCCTGCGCGACAACTGGCTCTCAAACCGAATCTTCAAATCCTACGACGACGTCGTCGACCATTGCTGCGAGGCTTGGAACAACCTCGTCGATCAACCCTGGCGGATCATGTCCATCGGCCTTCGCAATTGGGCCCATGGGTCCTGATCAACGAGTCTTAGTATTAAGCGCGCGCTGAGCTGAAGAAGGCGATTTTCTGAGAGCCGAGAGTCAGGCAGTGGCGGCAGTCTTGGAAATCTCGCTCCAGACCGCAAAGGCTCGCTCGCGCGAAGCGCGGCGGAAGTCAGCAGGGACGGATTCGGGATAAGGGATGTGGAAGAGGTTCGCGACTTGATCGTGAACCGTCAGGAACCGTTGCGCCTGTCTAGCTGATTTGAATCGCTTCATGATCCGTTCGCGCCGC
>PEFW01000197.1 GCA_002890675.1 Candidatus Methylaffinis lahnbergensis | reverse complement strand
GAGCGGCGTTATTGTAGGCGGTCTGTCTTAAACCGAACCTAGCGTCAGGTCTTTTTCGCGAATGGGCTGCTGGCCGGCTTGCCCTGGCCTTGCGCCGCCTTGTAGGCCGACACGTTGGCCTTAGACTGGTTTTTGTCCGCCTTCGGTTTCTTATTTTCCTTATTGCCTCTTTGAGCCTTCGACATGGCGATCCTTCTGATTGAAAGCCCGAACGCTTTGCGTTGGTGTCTCGATTGTTTTCAGGCTGCGCCTTTACCGAGACAGAGTCGAGCGAAATGGCAGGGGCCTTGACTCCGTGCCGCTAAGCATCATCCTAAGCGGATGACTTCCTTTGGAGACCGAGCGTCGACTGCTACACGTTTGCCACCAATCGGGATCGACCCGTCGACACCGGATGGCTTGAGCAAAGCATTTTCTATGGGTGCGAGCGAGTGCCTAATGGCCGCGATGGAATTGGACAGAGGATTTTCCGATCGTACGGGTGAGTATATCGTAACCTTCCATGCCATCGAACTCGGGCTAAAGGCTTTTCTGATTAAATGTGGAGTGCCTGAATGGGGTCTCAGAGAAAAGCCATATGGGCATGACCTTGTATGCCTCTACAACATGGCGAAACAGCGCGGTCTTTCTCTCGGCATAACGGATGTCGACGAGATGCTCGCTTGGATTAATGAATGGCATCATTGTGGCGTAAAAATTCGATACGAATTTACGGAGCAGCGCACTCTGCCAATTTGCGCGACTCTCTTTCCTTTGGCGGAAGCCATCATCAAAGCGAGCAACTAGGACCATGCCTTAAGGCCCCGAAGGCGAGCGCCGCCTCGCCACGGGTGAGGAAGCCGGCACTTGGCCGTGGGATGGCCGGAACGCGGCCCCTCGATGGCATGACGAACCTCCGAATGTAAGCCCTCGCGTGGCCTTGGCGCGGCGACGTACATCATGCATGTACAAGCCGTCTGGATAGTCCAGCAGCCTAACCTAACTTCCGTACCGCGATCCTAAATAATTATCTACGGCAGCGGCTTGATCAGCGGTGCGAGCAGCGTGGCGGCCTGCTGGGTCGTCAGGACATCTTCAGGGTCGAGCTTGATGATTTCGGCCTTGTCCGGGTCGGGCTCCCACACGTCCTCGCCGATGAGCCGCCCCCGGTCGTCGTATGGCCAGATCATCTCCAAGAAATTCGTATAGAGATACATTGCGTTCTCGTTGGGTTTGACCGCTTTCGCTTCCAGCACCTGCGACAAACGCAGGGTAGTGACGCGCTCGATCTTGAGAAGCTTAGCGGCTTCGACGCGGCCGTGGCCGGCGATGACCGGCGCCGCTGCTTATCGCTGCTTATCATTGTAGATCACGCTGGGCTCTCCTATAAGGACCAGGATAGGCCCGGTCCGGGGCGTTGGTGGTTATTGCTCGCTTTCTTGGGCGTCACCTTTCAAAAGAGAATCTCATGCCGTGGAGCAGTGAAGGCGGAAATGGCGGCTCTTGGAAGCCCGGCGGCCCCGGGCCTTGGGGGCAAAAGCCGGGCGCGCCACCGCCTGAATTCGAGGAATTCCTCAAGCG
>PEFW01000196.1 GCA_002890675.1 Candidatus Methylaffinis lahnbergensis | reverse complement strand
GCCCGACGGACCCGGACTTCGAATGATCATGGGTAGGCATAGGAAGTCACACCCCCAGGGGGGACAAAAAATTTGAGATCAACCCCATGCACCAGAGTATCGGGACACGACTTGACAACTTAAGGCGAGCGCCACGATGCGGGGCGACGACGCGCGTGGGTGCGCCCTGCCAATGTCCGGCCATGCGCGGTCGAAAGCGGTGTCGCCTGCACGGCGGGATTAGCCCCGGCGCGCCGCACGGCGCCCATCCGGGCAATCCGCTCTCCTATACTGCCGCCGGCCGGAATCTGGCCGCCTCGGCGAAAATTTTCGAGCGGTTAACCAGGCGTTACGACAAGCCAGCGTTCGATCTCGCCACGACGGCCGTTGACGGCCAAATTGTTCCGATCATCGAGCGGGTGGCCTGGGAGCGGCCGTTTTGCAAGCTTCTCCATTTTGAAAAGCAATTTGACACGGGGGCCCCCGAGCCGCGGCAAAAACTGTTGATCGTCGCCCCCATGTCGGGCCATCACGCGACCTTGCTGCGCGGCACGGTGGAAGCGTTTCTCCCCTTCTATGACGTCTACATCACCGACTGGGTGGACGCCCGGACGATTCCTCTGGTCAGCGGCCGGTTCGACCTTGACGATTACATCGACTACATCATTGCGATGTGCAAGACCTTGAGCAAGGAGCATTACGGCGCGAGTGTGCATACGATCGGGGTCTGCCAGCCGGCGGTTCCGCTGAGCGCCGCCATCGCCCTCATGGAGGCGCGTGAAAGCCCGCACGTTCCGCTCGCCTTTGCGCACCGCGAGGATCTGCAACCGGAATCCTCGATGTTTCCATATTAGTCGCGGAGATTCCGTTCACGCATCATTAAGGAAACCAGCATTAAATTTTTGTTCACGTTACGAGGCTCTAGCCACTCCCAAGCCCCCTCATAGCCGGAAGCGCCCACCGATCCTCCCCGGCGAGACCTCGTCGTTTTCGTATTATCCGTTACGTTTGGCGAGGCAAGGCCATCGTCGAAGCAGATGAATAGCGGGCATCCTGATAATTGCGTGGCGATGCAATGAGACTTACAGAGCGGATTAAAAAGCGCCGGGCCGACTTCTGGGCAGCCCTTGGCGACGATGGCAACAATGGTATCGAAGAGCTGCTCAAACTTTACTGGTGGTGGGGGAGCGACACGGCGGATTTTTTCTTTGATAAGTTTGTTCCGGCTGGCCTCAGTTTAGAAAATCTGGAGGCCGAGAAGAAAAACGCCATAGGAACCATGCTGACCGCGGTGCGCAAGGATATCAGCCAATTGCCACGGACCGTCAAGGCGCAACGGCACGACATGGATAGGTTGGCGGTCAATGTGGCCGACGCAGCCTTCGATGCACGGCTTGCCGAACGGCGCCACCATGTGGTGCTGGCCCGCCCTCTGTAGCTTAAGGACCGCTTGCGGGCCGAAAACCGGCTAGTGGATCGAATCTAACACTTGGTGCCCTCGTTTGACAGCGGCGATGATTTTGTTTGGATCGGCGGTCCAAGCGAAGGGTTTGGACTGTTGATTGTACTCTTCGAGGAAGCGGTTGATCGCGGCT
>PEFW01000195.1 GCA_002890675.1 Candidatus Methylaffinis lahnbergensis | reverse complement strand
GTGAGTTCGGGAAATTTCGAAGACCTATGGTCTTCCATCGCCACCATCATGGCGCGCGTGACGCGGTCAGGGACGTTGGTTGGCCCTGGGACGAAAAGAAAGTGGCGGCCCGCCATGATGACTCCTCCAATTGAGTGTTAGTTTGGGCTATTAACAAAAACGCTGGCTCAAGCGCAACCGCCGAAGTCGCGCGCAAGGAATTCCTTTTCTAGACCATGATTTTCAAAATTGGAAACCAGTTTCGCGACAAGTTCATGCGGCAGCGCGGCAAGATCAACGGGATCCGCGACTATTCGATGAGATTCCGGACTGTACAAAAAGGGACCCGCGTTAGCCAAGGACGAGGATGGCGCGGAAATCGTTCACATTGGTGAGGGTTGGCCCGGTGACCACCAGATCTCCAATCGCGGCAAAGAAACCGTAGCCATCGTTGTCGGCGAGCCGGGCCTTGGCCGACACGCCGGCCGCAGCCGCGCGAGTCACGCTATCGGGGCCGATGAGCGCGCCGGCGTTGTCCTCCGTCCCGTCGATTCCGTCGGTATCCGCGGCGAGGGCATAGATGCCGGGATGGCCGTCCAGGGCGACGGCAAGCGCCAGCAGGAACTCGGCGTTGCGGCCGCCGCGCCCGGTCCCGCGCACGGTGACCGTGGTCTCGCCGCCGGAGATGAGGACGCAGGGCGGGGCCGAAGGCTGGCCGAAGCCGTGAACCTGCCGCGCGATCGCCGCGTGCACCAAAGCCACGTTGCGCGCCTCGCCCTCGATGGCGTTGGCGAGAATCAGTGGGGCGAAGCCGGCCTTGCGCGCGACTCCCGCCGCCGCCTCAAGCGATAATTGCGGGGTCGCGATCATCACATTGACAACGCCCGCGAGGCGCGGATCGCCGGGCTTCAAAGTTTCGGCGGCGGCCGAGCCGAGATGCGCGCGGACGTTATCAGGCACAGCGATGGCGTATTTTTGCAGGATCGCCACCGCGTCGGCCGAGGTCGTTGGATCGGCGACGGTCGGCCCAGAGGCGATCACGCATGGATCGTCGCCCGGCACATCCGAGATCATGAGGGTCACCACCCGCGCGGGCGCGGCGGCGGCGGCGAGCCTGCCGCCCTTAATCGCCGACAAATGCCGGCGCACGCAATTCATTTCGGCGATGGTCGCGCCGCTCTTTAAGAGAGCCTTGTTGATGGCCTGTTTGTCGGCGAGCGTCACGCCATCGACGGGCAGGGCGAGAAGCGCCGAGCCGCCGCCGGAAATCAGGCAAAGCACCAGGTCCGCGGAGGACAGACCCTTGACCATGGCGAGAATGCGTCTCGCCGCCTCCTGCCCGGCGGCGTCGGGAACCGGGTGACTGGCTTCGACCACTTTGATGCGTTGGCAGGGCGCGCCGTGGCCGTACCGCGTGACCACCAAGCCTTCGAGCGGACCCGCCCAATGGTCTTCGACCGCCTTGGCCATCGCGCCGCCGGCCTTGCCCGCGCCGACGACGACGACGCGGCCTGGCGGCCGAGGCGGAAGATGCGGGGCCAAGCATTTTTCCGGCAAGGCCGCGCCGACCGCCGCTTCAAACATGTCCAACAGCAGCT
>PEFW01000194.1 GCA_002890675.1 Candidatus Methylaffinis lahnbergensis | reverse complement strand
TCCTCGCAATGCGCGATGCCACAGCAAGGCACAGATCAAGCAGATTGCTGCGTCGATCGAGCGCTTCGGCTTCGTGAACCCGGTACTGACGGCCGACGACGGCGAGATTGTTGCGGGCCATGGTCGTATTGCCGCGGCGAAGCTGCTTGGTCTCGCGAAGGTCCCTGTGCTGCGCCTCTCGCACCTTTCGGAGGTCGAGCGACGCGCCTACGTGATCGCCGACAACAAATTGGCGCAAAACGCCGGCTGGGACCGCGACATACTCGCAATCGAGCTGCAGAATCTTGTTGATCTCGAATTTGACGTCGAGCTCACCGGATTTTCTTCACCGAGGCCGAAATCGTAACCGACAAAGCGCGCGATAGCGCAGTCAACGGCGCCGATCCGACAGCCGAGGACAAAATTCCTTGTATGGGGTGATAGACCCGCTGTGAGCAGACCGGGAGACCTTTGGATCATGGGGCGCCATCGGCTCATTTGTGGTGATGCCCGCGACGCAAACGCCTATTCAACGCTGCTCGCCAACGAGAGCGTCAACCTGATATTCACTGACCCACCGTACAATGTTCCGATTGACGGCCATGTTTGCGGCTCCCGACGCATCCGCCACCGCGAATTCGCCATGGGTGTCGGCGAAATGGACAAGCCGTCTTTCACGCGCTTCCTGGTCGATACCTTAACGCCGGCTGCGGCTCGCTGCCAGGACGGCGCCATTGCCTTCGTCTGCATGGACTGGCGCCATATGGCCGAACTTCTCGCCGCGGGCGAACAGGTTTTCGCGGAGCTGAAAAACCTGTGCGTATGGAACAAGTCCAATGGCGGCATGGGAACATTCTATCGTTCGAAGCATGAACTCGTCTTTGTTTTCAAGGTCGGATCGGCTCCTCACCTGAACACGTTTGGGCTTGGGGACACTGGCCGCTATCGGACGAACGTCTGGGACTACTCCGGGGTGAACAGTTTCCGAGCAGGGCGAATGGAGGAGCTGGCGCTGCACCCAACGGTCAAACCTGCCGCTCTTACAGCCGATACGATCAAGGACTGCAGCCGCCGGGGCGATATCGTGCTCGATCCGTTTGGTGGCTCCGGCACGACATTGATTGCTGCACAGAAGTCGGGACGCAGAGCCCGTTTGATCGAATATGACCCCGCCTATTGCGATGTCATCCTTCGGCGGTTCGAAGCAACGACCGGAGATAGAGCCACGCTTGCGGAGAACGGGCAGAGCTTCGAGGATGTTGCGGAGCAACGCATCGGGAGCCCAGACAATACGAAGAGTAATCGCTTCGATCAGAACCCCGAATTGCTCGGCGTGGTGTCGCAATGACGGATACGAAATCCGGGCCGCCAAACTATAAGGTTGGGTATTCTCAACCACCCCTTGAACATCGTTTCCGGAAGGGCGTCTCGGGCAACCCCAAGGGGCGCGGCAAAGGCACGAAAAACTTCGTCACCATCTTTTTGACGGCGATGACCAAATCCGTGACCATCACCGAGAATGGGACGCGCAAGAAGATTTCGAAGCTCGCTGCTGCCGCGACCCAACTCGCAAACGACGCGGCGCGCGGTGACAAGAAA
>PEFW01000193.1 GCA_002890675.1 Candidatus Methylaffinis lahnbergensis | reverse complement strand
GTTTGGTGAACATGAGCGGCGCCAGCGAGCTGCATCCCAACGGTATCTTCTGGTCCACGCCGGCATCGAAATAATGCGACCGCTCCGGCCTCACCGGGTCATCGAGAAACTGCGTAGGCGCGCCCGTCGTATTCCGGAACAAGGCGATATCGGCCGGCGCGGCCTCGACGAGCACCGGCGGCATGAAGTAGCGCGCGTAGCCGGCATGCCACGTCGTGTTTTCGGAGGGCTTATAAGTGAAACTGATGCGCGGGCTCAACTGATCGGAGGCGACAAATTGATACATCTGGTCGAAGCGCAGGCCGGCATTCATCGTGAGTTGGTCGGTGAATTTCCACTCGTTCTGAGCATAGACCTCCATGAGCAAGCCGAGCTTGGAGGTTGAATCGAGTATTCCCTCAGGCGCTCCGTTATCGGAGCCGTCGCAAACGGTGCATGGCTCGACGGTAGAGAAATTGGTTACCGCTGCTTTTTCGAAGCTGACCGTAAAGCCGGCGCGAACTGTATTGGCCGGGTTGACCTGGAACGAACCGTCGCCCTGGAAACCGTTGGTGTAGGAGGTGCGGGTTATGTGCGACGCAATGCTGTTCAACAGCAGATCGCCGACGACATCGGGATTGAACTGCAACGCGTTGTAGCGGGTGAAATAGGAAAGCTGCCCGTCGAAGCCGGGCACCGATTTCTGCAGCGCCAGCACCCCATAATGGGTGACCTCGGTCTGGGTCTCGTTCAGCTGCGATGAATTGAAATTGGAGATTCCGAACGCGGTGGTGACCGGCGGATTTCCCATCTGCCCAACCGGCTGGCCGGGTACGTCTGGAATCTGAAACGCGTTGATCGCGGTTCCCATGATAAGGCTCAGGCGGGTGCTGTTGTCGATGAAACCCGACATGTAGCCGAAGCCTTTTTCTTGCTGGGAGAAATCATGTATGGGATTCACGCTGGGCGTCGGGTTTTCGATTCCCTCCAAGGTCTGAAAATAGCGTCCGGTGAAGTAGTACTGGACGCCTGCGAAGCAGTCCGGTTTGGGCATCCCTGAAGTGGGCGTCTCCGATCCGCAGTTACCTCCGAACGTGCCGCCATATTCGAGGAGTGGCGCGAAGGTTCCGCGGCTCCCGCCGTAAGGGCTAATGCTGCCAGTGTTGTTGAAGACATCCGTCCGGGTTGTAATGTCGACGAGGCCGACCGTGCGGAGTCCAAAAGTTGCTGGCAGCGCGCCAGTCACGAGGGAGATACTGCCGATCAGGTTGGTTTCCAAAATACTCCCAAAGCCGGTGACGCCGTCGGGCAGCATGACGCCGTTGATCCGGAATTGCACGTTGGCGTGATCGTTGCGGACATGGAGCAGGCCGCTCGCCGCGGAATCCTGCGAGACCCCGGGTGCCTCCAGCAGCACTTTCTCGACCGGCTGGTTGATGCCTTGGGGCAATGACTGGATGTCGTCGTGGCTGAATTCGAAGGAAGTGGTGCCGATGGTTGTGTACAAATTGCTGCGCAAGGCATCGAAGGTCTTGGCTTTTTCCGTCAACTGACGTGCCGCGGCGGCTTCCGGCGTCTCGGTGGGCGTCGTCGTCGGTTGCTGTTTGGGAGCTTCAACATTGACGGTCGGCA
>PEFW01000192.1 GCA_002890675.1 Candidatus Methylaffinis lahnbergensis | reverse complement strand
ACCTCGGCCGCGGTGGCGGCGTCATCACGCTCGGCCCGGTCGAGCTCGGCTTCGATCTCGTCGGCTTCTTCACGGATCTTGCGCAAGACCGCGCGCGGATCGTTCCAATCGAAGCCGACTTTGCTCGCTTTGGCCTGCAATTTCAGCGCGCGGGTCAGGGCAGGGAGCGCCACGGGCACGCCGGCAAGGGCGCCTTCATCAGCCGATGTCCCTTTTCGGCCGGCCTTCTCTTGGGCTTCTTGAGCTTTGATGCGTTCCCAAAGGCCCTCGACAGCCTGCGGCGTGTGCTTGTAATCACTTGACGATTCCTTCCCGAACACGTGCGGATGCCGGCGGACGAGTTTCTCGGTGATGGCGGCCACCACGTCGCCAAAATCGAAGGCGCTCTGCTCCTGCGCCATGCGGGCGTGGAACACGACTTGCAACAGGAGATCGCCCAGCTCTTCGCGCAAATCCGCCAAATCGCCGCGCGCAATGGCGTCGGCGACCTCGTAGGCCTCTTCCAGCGTGTAGGGCGCAATGGTCGAGAAATTTTGCGCCAGATCCCACGGACAGCCGGTCTCTGGGCTGCGCAGCGCCGCCATGATATCGAGGAGCCGCGCGATATCGCGGGAAGGGGTCATCATAGAGTTTTGGTCTCGCCGTTAGGGCGCGGACCCTAACAGATCGGATTAACAGCCGCGACCGGCGCCGGTCGCAGCGGACGAAGAGCCGGAGCGGGGTTGCAAACCGGCGTCGGCCCGACGACCTTGCTTCCGTTACTCCGATCCGGCGATGAGGTCTGCTGATGCCAATTTCAGCCTATGTCCAGAGTGCGGTTTTCTTCGTTCTGGCGGGAGTGGCCCTGTTCGCTTCGGCTGGCACCTTCGGGATTGCAGTCTTCTGGATTTACCTCGCCATTTTGGCGGCCATCTTCATTGCCTCGTTCCTGTGGCTTGACCCCGATCTGGCGCGCGAGCGGATGCGGCCGGGCGGCAAGAAGCCACCACTGGCGCTGCAGTTGTTTTCCGGCGTCATGGTGCTGCATTGGATCATCGCCGGGCTCGACCGCGGCCGCTTTCATTGGAGCGATACGCTGCCGCTATGGCTCCAAGCGCTGGGCTTGCTCGCGCTCGCCGGCAGCTACGCGTTCTGTATCTGGGCGATGCACGTGAACCGGTTCTTTTCCTCGGTGGTGCGCATTCAAACCGACCGCGGCCAGCACGTCGTGTCGACCGGACCTTACGCGGTGATCCGCCATCCGGGTTACCTCGCGGGCATTGTCGTCATGCTGGCCAGCGGCATCGCGCTCGGGTCCTGGATCGCGGCCGCGTTTCTCGCCATCACGACTCTACCGTTTCTGCTGTACCGCGCGATCACCGAGGACCGCATCCTTCAAGCCGAGCTTCCAGGCTATCGCGACTACGCCCGACGCGTGCGCTGGCGACTCATTCCGGGCCTTTGGTGAAAGGGAGCAGGGATTTAGCGCAAACTTTAAATGAGGCTCTATAATTCAGTGATTCGCATAAGACATATTATGGAATATATCACTCTGACCCCGGAATTATGGGCTATCTGACACCGCAAACGTCATCCCGTCGAAAGCCGGCACCACGTGCACCGGCAGCTTGCC
>PEFW01000191.1 GCA_002890675.1 Candidatus Methylaffinis lahnbergensis | reverse complement strand
TCAATCTCATGGGCGTGCAGGCCTTGGGGTTGGGCCTTGGCACCCTCATCCATGACATGGGCGTTGCGCCCGAACTCGTGACCGGCCACGATTTCCGCGCCTATTCGGCTTCGATCAAATATGCGCTGATTACGGGCCTGATGGCGGCGGGCGTGCGGGTTTATGATATCGGGCTTGCGCTTACGCCGATGACCTATTTCGCGCAATTCGACCTCGACATTGCGGCGGTGGCCATGGTGACCGCCTCCCATAATGAGAATGGCTGGACTGGGGTGAAAATGGGTGCGCGGCGGCCGGTTACATTTGGCCCAGACGAGATGGGCCGCTTGCGTGATATCGTTCTGCAGGGAAAATTCCGCTATGCGGATGGCGGCTCTTATCGTTTCGTCGAGGATTACCCAGCGCGCTATATTGCCGACCTCACCAACCGGCCGAAGTTCAGGCGCAAGCTGAAAGTCGTTGCCGCGTGTGGCAATGGCACCGCCGGGGCCTTCGCGCCAAAGGTATTGGAGATGCTCGGCTGCGAAGTCGTCCCGCTCGATACCAATCTCGATTTCACCTTTCCCCACTATAATCCGAATCCCGAAGATCTTCATATGCTGCATGCGATGGCGGGCAAAGTGCGCGAAAGCGGCGCCGATGTGGCCGTTGGATTCGACGGCGACGGCGACCGCTGCGGCTTTGTCGACAATCGTGGCGAGGTAATTTTTGCCGATAAAATTGGTGTCCTGCTGGCGCGGGACCTTTCAAAACTCCACCCTGGAGCCACTTTCGTTGTCGATGTCAAATCGACAGGCCTTTTCGCAACCGATCCGCAGCTTCTCGCGCAAGGCGCCAAGGCCGATTATTGGAAGACGGGGCATTCCTACATGAAACGGCGGGTGAACGACCTCAAGGCGTTGGCAGGCTTCGAAAAATCCGGGCATTTCTTTTTCAATGCCCCGATTGGGCGCAGCTATGACGATGGAATTGTCACTGCCATCCATATCGTCGATATGCTTGACCGGAATCCGGGCAAGTCGATGGCCGAACTTTACGCGCAATTGCCCAAGACCTGGGGTTCGCCGACCATGTCGCCGCATTGCGACGACGAAAAAAAATATGGCGTTGCCGAGAAGGTGACGGAACGCTTCAAGGGGATGCAGGCAAAGGGCGAACTTTTGACGGGCCAAAAAATTCGCGATCTCGTCACCGTCAATGGCGTGCGCGTCACTACGGAAGACGGCACCTGGGGGCTTGTTCGCGCCTCTTCGAACAAGCCGGAACTCGTGGTCGTCGTCGAGAGCCCTGTCTCGGAGACAAGGGTGCGCGAGATGTTCGCGGCGGTCGATGCAATTTTGCGCGAGAACCCTGAAGTCGGCGCCTATAATCAGACGATTTAGCGCGGACGTATATCAAAGCGACGCGTGATACGGTTTCCGGCTGATTGACTCGACGTTGAAGGGGATTCACACGGCCTTGCGAAGCAGATAAGCTTAGGCGCCATGAGTCGGGAGATTGGGACACATGGCGACGGTCTGGGATCATTTGAGTGTCGAGGAGTTGGAAGAGCGGTTTGTCGGATGTGAGGATGCCACCGCATCGCGGCACTTCCAGGTAATCTGGCTTTTGG
>PEFW01000190.1 GCA_002890675.1 Candidatus Methylaffinis lahnbergensis | reverse complement strand
TAGACACGCTGGGAATTTCGACCCTCGCGAACTAAGCGCTCTTCAAGGTCTCGGACGTTTGGGCCCTTAGGTCCCAGGATAGCATCTATTCGCCAAGGATCGTCATGCATCTGCTCATCATCGGCGGCAGCGACGCCGGAATCAGCGCGGCGTTGCGCGCGCACGAACTCGACCTCGGCGCCGAGGTGACAATCGCAGTCGCCGACGACTTCCCTAATTTCAGCATCTGTGGGTTGCCATATTGAGAGACGCCCAATTGGCGCGACCTTGCCATCGCACTGAGTTTCCAGGCGTCAATGTCCTGCGGCAGCACACGGCCGAATCTGTCGACGTCGCGCGCAAATCCGTCTCGATCAAGAACGCGGGTAGGGGAAAAGATAGTCCTCTATGACCGCTTAATCGTCGCAACCGGGGCGACACCAATACGCCCTAATTTTCTGGGGGGCGCGCTCGACGGAGTCTTCTTGCTTCACACGATGGAAGACAGTTTTGCGGTTCACCGGCACTTGACCGAACGTCAGGCCGAAAGGGCGGTGCTCGTTGGCGCTGGCTATATCGGGCTGGAGATGGCGGATGCCCTCAAGCAGCGAGGACTTGACGTCACCCTACTTGGCCGTAGCAAGACGGTGCTGCCGACGGTTGATCCAGCGCTCGGGCTTATGGTCGCGGAAGAATTGGAGCGGAACGGCGTGCGCGTTTTGACCGGTATCAGCACTGTGAGAATCGAGCAGGCTGTGGACGGCAAACAATTGCGACTCTCGGTTATCGACTCCGCCGGAGGGCACCATCTGGCGGACCTCGTCATCTTCGCAGGCGGCGTTCGCCCCAACAGCGATCTCGCCCATAGGGCGGCCGCGAAACTGGGGACGAGCGGCGCGATCGCAGTCACGCGCCGTATGGAGACGAACCTTCCAGATGTATTCGCAGCGGGCGACTGCGTCGAAACATACCACCGCCTCCTCGACAGGCCGACTTACATCTCCCTGGGCACGATCGCTCACAAGCAAGGTCGGGTCGCCGGGGAGAACGCCATTGGCGGCGATCGGCAGTTCGCCGGCGCCCTTGGCACGCAGAGCATCAAGGTTTTCAATCTTGCGATCGCCAGGACGGGGCTGCTCGATCATGAGGCGCGCAGTGGGGGATTCGATCCGCTGACAGCGGCCACAGAAGCAAATGATCACAAGGCTTATTATCCGGGCGCCGTCCTGCTTCACATCCTCATGAGCGGTGACCGGGCGACCGGCAGCCTGCTCGGGGCTCAGATACTCGGGCCTCGGAAAGCCGAAATATCGAAACGGATCGATATCGTTGCGGCGGCGCTCTTTCAGAATGCCGCCGTCGAGGACCTCAACGACATGGACCTGAGCTACACTCCGCCGTTCAGCAGCCCGTGGGACCCCATACAGACCGCGGCTCAAACTTGGGTTGCCACGGCGCGCGATGCCCCGCTTTATCGCAAAGTTGGGATGGACGAAACAGCTGCTTAGAACATTCCGCCCAAAAGCGATTGAAGCCGAGGATTCTTCCTAGAGCATGATCATTTTAGGATGAAGCGTAGCCTGCATTGACGAAGTAGTTTTTGCATTCGCTGGATTTGAAGGTTGCGCGCGATGAGCCGGTGCGTTTCCAGGTAGCGTCGACGGTTCGCTCCTTG
>PEFW01000019.1 GCA_002890675.1 Candidatus Methylaffinis lahnbergensis | reverse complement strand
CCGGACGGGTTTAGCGTGTCGCCCTACGATCCCGATTTCGAGAAAGACATGGAACGGGCGAAGGGCATCATCAAAAAGCGCCGCAACATGCTGCGCGAGTTGGCGAAGCGATAATGAAATTTATCGACGCAAAGCGCGCGGTTGCGATTCACGACATGGTGATTGCGGAACACGGCGGCGTGAGCGGTGGGTGCGACATGGGGCTGCTTGAGTCGGCGCTTCGTCGCCCCATCAATATCGCGGCTTACGAAAAAGACGGTGTGGCCGATGTGCCGCGCCTCGCGGCGGCGTACTGCTACGGCATCGTCAAAAACCAGCCCTTCATCGACGGCAACAAGAGAGCCGCCGCTGCGGTCTTCGAATTGTTTCTCGACGTGAACGACTATGAACTGATGGCCGACGATGTATCGACCATGAACGCGGTTATAGCACTAGCGGACGGCTCCCTGAGCGAACGCGCCTTTAGCGTATGGATCAAGGACAACATCGAATTAGAGAAGCCCGCGCCGAAGCCACGCAACGGGCGGAAGATCGAGCCATAATTCTTAAATTCCGCAATCGTTCCCGAATCGCCGTCCATGTGGGCGTAACGCATGAGACCCGCCGCGAGATTGACGATGGCGCCTTTGGCGGCGAAATTGTATTGAGGTGCCTCGCCCAAGGCTTAGGTGAATGCCCCGCCGAGGGGTGGCCGTCACGTCGATTTTTCGACCAATGACCTGTCGCAAGGAAAGCTCAATGACCGGAGTGCAAGACGGCGCCGAAGCCCTTCGCCACAAGCAAAAAATGGCAAAGCGCAAGGCCGCGCAGGATGCCGAGGTTGCCGCCAAGACGATAACCCAAAGGGGCCTTCTCATCGTCCATACCGGCAAGGGCAAGGGCAAATCGACCGCGGCTTTCGGGCTTTTGCTGCGCGCGCTCGGCCATGAGTGGCCTTGCGGCGTCGTGCAATTCGTCAAGGGCGCCTGGGACACCGGCGAACGCCGGGCATTCGCCCGTTTCTCCGAATTTCTCTCCTGGCACACGATGGGCGAGGGCTTTACCTGGGAGACGCAGGACCGCGCGCGGGACATGGCGGCTGCGGTGACGGCTTGGGCCAAAGCCCGCGAGCTCATGACCGATCCAAAAATAAAACTTCTCGTCCTCGACGAATTGAATATCGCCCTGCGCTACGATTATCTCCCCGTTGCCGAGGTCGTCGCCACGCTGCGAGCCCGCAGGCTTGATCTCCATATTGTCGTTACCGGACGCAATGCGACGCCCGAAATGCTGGAGGCCGCCGATCTCGTGACCGAGATGAGTCTTGTTAAGCATCACTTCGCGGCTGGTGTTAAGGCGCAAGAGGGAATCGAGTTCTGAGCATGGCGCGTCGGTCCAAGAGATTGATGCTGCAAGGCACCGGCTCCGGCGTTGGCAAGTCGCTGATTGTCGCGGGGCTGTGCCGCGCCTACCGTAATCGCGGGCTAGAGGTGCGCCCGTTCAAGCCGCAGAACATGTCGAACAACGCCGCGGTGACCCCGGATGGCGGAGAAATCGGCCGCGCCCAGGCAACCCAGGCAAAAGCTTGTGGCGTAGCGCCAAGCGTCGACATGAATCCTATCCTCTTGAAGCCACAAACCGGGAATGGCGCACAGATCGTTCTGCGCGGCCGGGTGATAGGCCAGACGCAAGCACGCGAGTACCAAGGCCTGAAACCAGAGCTTCTGCCAGTCGTGCTCGACAGTTTCGCGGCCCTTTGCGAAGACGCCGATCTTGTCCTCGTCGAAGGCGCGGGGAGTGCTTCGGAAATCAATCTGCGCAAAAACGATATCGCCAACATGGGTTTTGCCCGCGCCGCCCGTGTTCCTGTGATTTTGGCAGGCGACATCGATCGCGGCGGCGTCATCGCACAGATCGTTGGCACCAAGACCGTGCTCGATCCAGCCGACGCCAAAATGATCGTAGGGTTTCTCGTCAACAAGTTTCGCGGCGATCCGGCCCTGTTTGCCAATGGCATGCAAAGCATCGAGGATTTGACCGGCTGGCCTAGCCTTGGGCTTATTCCTTTTTGCGCCGCGGCCGCACGTTTGCCGGAGGAGGATTCGCTGGCACTTTCCACCCCAAGGCCGCCGCGCGGGGAGGCAATTACGATTGCCGTCCCGGTTTTGCCTGGCATCGCCAATTTCGACGATCTCGATCCATTTTATTTGGAGAGCGATGTCCGCCTCGTCATGGTCAAAAGCGGCGAAATCCTGCCCGCCGAGGCGGCGCTCGTCATTCTGCCCGGCTCGAAAACGACGATCGCCGGTCTCGCGGCTTTCCGGCGCGAGGGCTGGGATATCGATCTTTTCGCGCATCTTCGGCGCCGCGGCCATGTGTTCGGCCTTTGCGGCGGCTATCAAATGCTCGGCAAGGCCATCCGCGATCCGATGGGCGTCGAGGGACCGCCGGGCGTGGCACAGGGGCTTGGCCTGCTCGACATTGAAACGGAATTTTTGGGTGGCAAATTGCTGGCGCCGGTGCACGGCGCCGGGGCGCAAGACGGCGTTCCGTTCAGGGGCTATGAAATGCATGTTGGCCGGAGTTTTGGGCCTGATTGCGCGCGGCCCGTGTTGCATTTCGCCGACGGACGCTGCGATGGCGCGGCTTCGGCCGATGGCCGTGTCAGCGGCTGCTATGTGCATGGGCTTTTCACTGATGCCGCGCAACGAAGCGTGCTTCTCGCCCGCCTCGGGGGCAAGGGTTCGGGCGTCTCTTACGACAAGTCTCTCGAAGCGGCGCTCGACGCCGTTGCCTTGCATCTTGAAACGCACATCGACCTCGATCGGCTTCTTACGCTTGCGAGATAACAAGCGCCACCAACGTCAAAGCCGCCCAATGGACGCCGCAGGCAAATCGATAGAGCACGCGCGCGTGCTGTACGTCCTGGAACGAAGCCTCTTTGCCCGAGCCGATCCAGGCGTCGTCGATCTTAACTTCGCCATAGACGCGCGGGCCGCCGAGCCGCAAGCCGAGCGCGCCCGCGAATGCCGCCTCGGGCCAGCCGGCATTGGGGGAAGGGTGTCCGCGCGCGTCGCGCCGGATCGTGCGCCACGCGGCCCGGGCCGAAGCTTTTGGGGCGAACCAAGCCGCGATAACGACGAGATAGGCAGACAAACGCGCGGGACAAAAATTGACGAGATCGTCGAGTTTCGCCGCGGCGAAGCCGAAAGCGGCGTGACGCTCTGTGCGATGGCCGATCATGCTGTCGGCGGTGTTGATGGCCTTGTAGCAAGCGCCGCCAGGCAGCCCGCCGAGTGCCAGCCAAAAGGCCGGCGCGACGACGCCGTCGGAAAAATTCTCGGCGAGGCTCTCGATCGCGGCGCGGGCGACGCCTGCTTCGTCGAGTCTCGCTACGTCGCGGCCGACGATTTTAGCCACCGCCGCGCGGCCGGATTCCAGTCCGGCGGCAAGAGCCTCGGCGACAGCAAGGACGTGGGCATCGAGGCTGCGTTGCGCGATGAGGCTCGAAGCGATAAGCGCGGTGAGCGCCAAGCCCGCCGGTTGCGGAAGTTCCAAATCCGCGAGCACGAGGCTGAAAAGATAGGCGGCGCCGCCGGCAAGCGATAAAAGCAAGAAGAGCGCGGCAAAACCCAGGGCGCGGCGCGTGGCATAGGATTGATCCTCGTGGTTCAAGGACCGGTCGCCGAGCGCAATCAAACGGCCGGTCCAAGTAACCGGATGGCCGATCGCGCGAAAAACGCCTTGCGGATAGCCAAGGCAGGCCTCGATGGCGACAGCGAGCGCCGCGAGCTTCAGGGTTGCGGCCAAATCCATGCGTGAGACTTCCTGTCCGGACTTGCCGGAGTTGCTCCTAGCGGAGCATGGCGGCGATCTTTTTGCCGCGCGGCGAGTCTACCCGCAAGCACCTGAACCCTGGCTCGATCTCTCAACCGGTATCAACCCCTACGCTTATCCTTTCGCCTGTCCGCCGCTGGAAAGTTTTAGGCGGCTGCCGCAACCAGACGCGCTTCGCAAGCTGGAAGCGGCGGCGCGAGCGGCTTATCGCGCACCCGCGTTCGCGGAGATCGTTGCGGCGCCGGGAAGCCAGGCGATCATAAATCTGCTGCCTCATCTCGTGCCGGCGCGGTACGTTGGAATTCTGGGGGTTACCTATTGCGAGCACGCGCGGAGCTGGGCCGCCAGCGGCGCGGAATTGAGCGTCGTCGCAGACCTCTGCGGGCTCGAAGACAAAGATGTAGCCATCGTCGTCAATCCCAACAATCCGGACGGCAAGCTCGCCGCGACGGCGGATATGCACGCGCTGGCGGCGGTTCTTCGCGGACACGGCGGCCTGCTGATTATCGACGAAGCCTTCGTCGATTTTCTTGCGCCCGGCGCAAGCGCCGTCCAGGACACCACCGAAAGCGGCGTCGTCGTGTTGCGCTCGTTCGGCAAGACCTACGGCTTGCCGGGGCTTCGCCTCGGGTTCGCGATCGCGGCAAAACCCATGGCGGCAAAACTCCGCGCCGCGTTGGGTCCCTGGCCGGTTTCCGGCGCGGCCATCGCGATAGGCTCTGCGGCCTTGACGGACGCGGAATGGCTCGCGGCGACGCGGGCGCGCTTGCACGCCGACGCAAGCGCACTCGACAAAATATTGGCGGCGGCCGGTTTCGCCCCGGTTGGCGGCAGCCCGCTGTTCCGGCTCGTGCGGCACGACGACGCGCAAGGCTGGTTCGAACGGCTGGCGAAAGCCGGGATTCTCGTGCGGCGGTTCGAGGCGCGGCCGGCGTGGCTGCGCTTTGGGATAGCTGGCTCGGACTCCGGCCGGATGCGCCTTGGCGCCGCACTCGGACTTGAATTGCCGTAATTGCTTCGGCGATGGCGGTTGGGAGGCGATTCGCCCCCGATCTTAGGCGCGGGCCGGAGCCGGTGCAGGCCGCTGGCGCCAGGAGGCGAGCGCAAGCACGACAGCGCGCCCGCGGTTCGCGCTTTTCAACAACATGCTGGACATCCCTTGCTGTTTCAACAACCAACGTTTGTCAACTATCGTTTGTCTAACTTTATTTGCTTTCATGTGATGCAGACCACAGACATCAGTTCATTATTATGATATAGTTTTTTTTTGAGCTGATATTTCAAGCGGTTAAAGAATGGCTCAGGTTCAACGGAGCGCGTCGGCCGAACCCACCGGCACTCCCGTCGATGTCGCCTATGCGTCAATTTGTCCTAGCTTTTTGATGGCAAACGTCACTTAATTTTTGTGCGGCAATTGCTCTCCAAACCCATTTGGGGGAAGCGCGCGGCGAGAAAGGGGGTCATATTGCGGCCGGTAGAGTTGTCGAGGGATCCGAATATCATGCGCGGTTTAAGTGACACTAAGGAAAAGTATATCCGTGTCCAAACCCATTTGGGGGAAGCGCCGGACCCACGCGAGGTTCATCGTCCCGCCGATGCTCGACGGGATGATCAGGACATGCGAACTGAAAGAGAACCCACTGAAAAAGAAGCCAAGGGAAGGGATACGCGTCGCCTGATAGTCGAAGTAGCGGAACGGCTCTTCCGGCAACTCGGTTTCCAAAAGACGACGGTCGCCGATATCGCACGCGAGCTGCACATGTCTCCGGCGAATGTCTATCGCTTCTTCGGGGCAAAATCCGAAATCAACGAGGCTGTCTGCATGGAAATCCTCGGCAAGATCGAAGCCGAGGCTGGAAAAATCGTCGTGTCTCGCGGCACCGCCCTCCAAAGAATGCGAAACTTGGTCGCGTCCGTCGAAAAGGCATTTTACAAACAGTACATGTTGGACCGAAAGCTGCATGAGTTGATCGAAGCCGCGGTGACCGAAAACTGGACGACCATGCGCGCGCACAATCATCGCATGAACTTGCTGCTCGAACAGATAATTGCCAGCGGCATGGCGGCAGGCGAGTTCCATCCGGGAGACGCGGCGCTCGCGGCGCGCCTTGTCAACACCGCTTGCATCCGCTTCTGTCATCCGCGCCTCATGGCGGAATATGAGCAGGAGCCGGAACCGGCTCTCGATCACATGCTCGATTTTTGCCGGGCCGCGCTCGTTCGGGAGCCCGTTTGAACCGGTTGCCGCATAAAAGGGCCGTTCCGTCGCAATTTGACTGGCCGGCCAGCGCGGGGCAGGCGGTGCATGACGGCCGAACCGGTCTTCAATCAAGCCCGTTAATAGTCGCGGATCGAGGAAGTCGCTCTCCCGCTCTCGCGCCCGTCCCCTCCCTCCGCCGGCGAGTTCGCGCCTCGCCGGTGGCAGCCCATCTTCGTCGAAACCGACGCAAAAGTCATAAGACAAGCGTATCCCGAAAATAGCTCGGCTTTTTCGATTCCAGCATGCTCCGACTCTTTGATTTTGAGTTCCGCCTTTTTCGATCGAATGGTTCCATTTATCGGGACGCGCTCTAAGCACGGGCCAAAGCCCGGCCAATGTCATGGCTACGCCCTCAAAAGCCGAAATAATCGTGGTACCACGCAATGAAAGCCTTAATTCCTTCTTTCAGCTGCGTTTTTGGGGCAAAACCAGTCAGAGCCAAAAGCAGCGAAGTGTCGGCGAAGGTGTCTGGAACATCGCCTTGCTGCATCGCCATGAAATTGCACTTCGCCCGTACTCCGGTCGCGGCCTCGACGGCGGCGACGAAATCCATGAGCGCGACCGGTGTCTCGGCACCGATGTTGACGACCCGCCAAGGCGCGACGGGGGATAGGCTGTCAACGGGAAGGGGCGCGGCTCTTCCTTCGACCTGGGCCGGCGCATGGCCAATGAGCCGGAGCATCGCTTCGACGAGATCGTCGATATAGGTAAAATCCCGGCTCATTTTCCCATGATTATAGACATCGATTGGGCGACCCTCGAAAAGCGCGGCGGCAAATTTGAAAAGCGCCATGTCCGGGCGGCCCCAGGGGCCGTAGACGGTGAAAAATCGCAACATCGTGATCGGGATTTTGAAGAGATGGCTATACGCATGGGCCATCTCCTCGTTCGCCTTTTTCGAGGCGGCATAGAGCGTCAACGGGTGATCGGCCCGGCCGGTCTCGCGAAATGGGACCTTCGCGTCGGCCCCATAGACCGAGGATGTCGAAGCCAACAGGGCATGCGCCGGTGGCGCATGGCGCATCAACTCTAGGAGATTGAAGGTTCCGGTCAGATTGGCGTCGATATAGGCGCGCGGATTGTCGAGGCTGTAGCGCACCCCCGCCTGCGCGGCGAAATGGTAGACCGCATCAAACCCGTCGCCGTAAATCCTTTGCAATGCCGCGCGATCCTCGAGCATCGCCTCGTGGCCGGCATAGCCCGGCCTTTGCAGCAATATGTCATGCCGGCGTAGCTTGAGGTTGCGGTCGTAATAGGGCGTAAACCCATCGATGCCGGCGACTTCATGGCCTTCGTCGAGAAGACGGCGAGCCATGTGAAAACCTATGAAGCCGGCGCTGCCGGTGACGAGAATACGCATTGTTCGCGCGATCGCGGAGAAGGGGTTTAACGGCCCGCGCGAACCTCGTTAATGCCTTGGGCACCCGCGGAGAAGAAAATACGTCGCATAAATGCCCCGCGATTACCACGTTTACGGCCGTGCTCTCCTTAGCGGTATCACCTTATATCGGCGCAAACTATGCGCCTCGGTCATTCACATGCAGGCAAATTTCCCCTCGATAGGCAATTGCAAGACCGAGATCGCAATCTGCCAACTCGCGGTGTAACGATCTGATGAGTCATGGTCTCAACGGCCGAACTCCACGCGTTCGACTGTACGGACATTTGCTTCGAAAGGGCCAAACTCATTGTTTGCCCTAATAATACAATCGGAACTAACGTGGCCTGTCAAATGTTCCCCGTTAAGAGGTACAAATTCTATTGTTGGCGTTTCATCAAGCACGGAAAAACTTTGCATATTCTTAAATAGAATTTTTTGCCCGTAATCTAAGTGTAGCCCGTCACCTCCACAGTCGGTATAGGTTGAAACCGTTTTTGCATCCATTGTAACGGTTTTACTATTTTTAAGCTTGATGACGGCCTTTGCTTCCGTCCATGGCTTGGGGTTATCAATAGAGGTTGCCGGTCAGCCGACTTCGCTTCCGCGGCTTTCTGCTCCGCGACCTCAAGTTTTCCTTCCTCCGCTTCTATAATGACGTTCGAAACCTGCACGATCTTTGCTTCATAGTTTTTCGCCCCGTTGACACAGGCCAGATACTGATCCGGCGGCAGGGGAGGTTCGCTGTGCTGCGTCTGGCAACACGCCGTGAGATGCTCGCCGACTTTGCGAGCCCCGTCGGAAACGTCTTGAACCTTTTCCCCACCGATCACCAGTGCACCCTTAGCCTTGATGACATCCACGCTGAGGTTCAACTTCTGAGAGGTCTGCTCCATGATCGAAGCACAGGGTCCAGGGCGATGAAAAACCACGAAGATGCCTGCGATCAGGAAACCGGCGGCAATGAAGATCATCAGCGGTTTCGGCATGACTGGCCCCCTTCTCCCGTTGCGATTCCAAAAAAAAGCCTACGCAACCATTTTCTTGAAACTGATTTGATCGCCGCGCGAAATTGATGTCAATATACACTCTCAGATATTGCCATTCCAGTTGTCGCCGGAAAGCTCACCGCGCGCCCTTACTAAGTACACAGTTGTAACGACGGAAATGCGCCTCGGGCATTTGCGTGCCCGCCGACAGTCATCTGGGTTCAAATACTAACCCAAATACTGAGCCTATCCTGGCACACCCGGATTAACGGAAACGAGCCGCGTGAAACATTGCAAGCGCGCGGGCACGCCGCTATAAGCGCCCTGCGTCCCTTCCGGCACCCCTGGAGGCGTGGGCGCACGATACGTTAGCATCGCAATCTCAAGGACACCCAAATGGCCGGGACGAAAACCCTGAACGCCATGGCGCGCGACGGGACAGGCAAGGGGGCCGCCCGCGGCGTGCGCCGTCAAGGCCGTATTCCGGGCGTGATCTACGGGGGCGGCGATGCCGCCGCGCCGGTCTCGCTCGACTATCGCGAATTGAACAAGTTAATCTACGCTGGGCATTTCCTGACCACGATCTTCGAGCTCGATGTGGACGGCGCCAAGCAGCGGGTCATCCCGCGCGATTACCAGCTCGATCCCATCAAGGATCAGCCGCTTCATGTCGATTTCCTCCGCCTGAAGCCGGGGGCGAGCCTGCGTGTAGAGGTGCCCGTGCATTTCATCAATCAGGATATCTGCCCCGGCCTCAAGAAGGGCGGCAGCTTGAACATTGTGCGTCACGCGATCGCCGTGCGGGTTCCGGCGGATGCCATTCCCGAGGCGGTCGTCGCCGATCTCGCGTCTTTACAAATCAACGACTCGGTGCACATTGACGCGATTCTCCTGCCGGAAGGTTGCAAGCTGACCCAGCGCGAACGCGATTTCACGATCGCGACGATCGCGCCACCGCTCGTTGCCGCGGAAGAGACAACGGCCGCGGCCCCAGCGGCAGCAACAGCAACGGCCGCCGCCGCGGCGCCGGCGCCGGACGCCAAGGGGAAGACCGCCGAGCCTGCCGCCGCGCCGGTTGCTGCCGCGGCCAAAGCCCCGCCAAAGGGCAAGAAATAGCGTCGCGCGATTGTGCCCGGATTTTTGCGCGCGAACTTTAGTAAAGCTTCCGAGCGGGCGCCATGCTTCTCTTCGCCGGCCTTGGCAATACGGGAAAGGCCTTTGCCGGCCATCGCCACAATGCCGGCTTCATGGCTCTCGATGCAATCGCGCGCGACTATCGGGCGCCGGGGTCCCGCGCGCGCTTTCAAGGCCTCGTCACCGAGATCGTGCTCGAAGGCGAGCGCGTGATTCTGCTCAAGCCTCAAACTTACATGAATGAATCCGGCCGTTCCGCCGGCGAAGCGGCGCGTTATTATCAAATCGATCCGTCCCGCATCGTCGTCTTTCACGACGAGCTCGATCTGCCGCCGGGCAAGGTGAGGGTCAAGACTGGCGGCGGCAACGCCGGCCATAACGGCCTTAGATCCCTGACCGAGCATCTCGGCAACGAGTACCGGCGCGTGCGGATCGGCATTGGCCATCCCGGCGACAAGGCGCTGGTGCATAATTATGTGCTGAGCGAATTCGCCAAGGCGGACATCCCTTGGGTCGAGGCTTTGTGCAACGCCATTGCGGCCCATGCCGGGCTTTTGGCCAAGGGCGAGGACGAAGCATTTCAATGCAGGATTCATCAGGCCATGGAAACCGCCGGATTTGGCAAGGCGGCACTGACATAGGCTAATCGCTCGGAGCACCTTCGCCCGGTTCCACGGGCATGATTTTGAGCGACGTGATCCGGTTGCGCGTCTTGCGCAACACTTCGAAGCGGAAATTATGGAAACTGAACACCTGTCCCGGCTCCGGGATGGCGCGCGCCTCATTGATGACAAGACCGGCGATCGTGGTGGCTTCCTCGTCCGGCAGATCCCAGGCCATGGCGCGGTTGAGATCGCGGATCGGCACGGAGCCTTCAACGATCGCTGAGCCGTCGGACATCAAGCGCACGCCTTGAACGATAAGATCGTGCTCGTCGGCGATATCGCCGACGATTTCCTCGAGAATGTCCTCTAACGTGACAAGTCCCATGACCACGCCATATTCGTCGACCACGAGGGCAAAATGAGTCTTGCGTTTCAAGAACGCTTGGAGCTGATCCTGAACCGGGGTCGTTTCCGGCACGAACCAAGGTTCGAGCGCGATGCTTTCGATTTTGAAATCCTTGACCTCGCCGCCGGCCGCGTCGAGCGCGCGCAAAAGATCCCTGGCATGCAGCACGCGGACGATATTTTCCGGTTCGCCGCGCCAGAGCGGCAGCCGCGAATAAGGCGCGGCGGCCACCTCGCGTATCAGATCTTGCGGAGATAAATCGGCGTTGAGGGCGAGCATCTTGGTGCGATGAACCATAACGTCCGACACTTCGAGATCGCGAAGATCGAGCAGGCCGCCGAACATGTCGCGGTCGGAACGTCCGACGCCGCCCTCCCGATGCAGAATATCTACCGCGCTTTTCAGTTCTTCGTGCCCGGACAGAATCGATTGCCGGTGGCTCGTATCGACCCCGGCGATCTTCAAAAATCCGCGCACGAAAACTTCGACGCCGATGAGGACAGGCCCGAAGATGGCGACGAAAAACGATATCGCGCGAGCGACTAGAAGCGACGTGCGGTCGGGGTAATTGATTGCCACGGTTTTCGGCATCACTTCGGCGAAAACGAGCAGAAGTACGGTCATGAGCCCGGTCGCGTAGAGCGCGCCGCGCGCGCCGGCAAGTGCGACGAGGATGCTAGTCGTAAACGCCGATGCGCCTATATTGACGAGCGTGTTGCCGAGAAGCGTCGTGCCAATCAGCCGCGCCCGGCTCGCTAGAAGCCGGTTGACCAGAGCCGCGCGCCGGTCGCCATTTTTCTCCAAGGCATGCATGCGCGCTCGGGAGGCGGCGGTGAGTGCCGTCTCCGAAGCCGCGAAAAACGCCGATAGCGCTACGCATAAGAGGATGGTTGCGATCGCGAGCCAAACATCGACTTGTAGAACGCCGGCACCCGCGCCGTTCATGACGTTAATGTCCTATATTCAGTTCATCTTGAAGGAAGCCGAGGATCTCGCTGGCTTCGATATTTTTGGCTATGAAGCAATCGCCGATTGCCCGCGCAAGGATAAAGGTGAGGGCGCCATGCGCGACCTTTTTATCCTGATACATGGCTCCGAGGATCGCTTCGGGGCCGACGTTCCAGCCAGGGATGCCAGCCATGCGTACAGGTAGGCCAACCTCTTGCAGATGCGCTTCGACTCTCGCTTGGTCCTGCACGCCGCAAAGCCCAACGCGCGCCGAGAAGCGGAACGCGCAAGCCATGCCAATCGCGACCGCCTCGCCATGCACGAGCCTTGCTCCATCATAGGAGGTGAGGCGCTCGAGCGCATGGCCAAAGGTATGGCCAAGATTGAGCAGCGCCCGTTCGCCCTCGTCATACTCGTCGCGCGCGACAATCACCGCCTTGGCCTTGCAGCTCGTCGCGATCGCATGAACGCGCGTGGCTCCCCCCGCGAAGACCGCGCGCCAATTGGCTTCCAGCCAGGCGTAGAATCCGGCGTCGCCAATGAGACCGTATTTGACGATTTCGGCATAGCCAGCGCGAAATTCGCGCGGCGGCAATGTTTCAAGCGTATCGGTGTCCGCGATAACGAGCAAAGGCTGATGGAAGGCGCCGATCAAATTCTTGCCATGCGGGGAGTTGATTCCGGTCTTGCCGCCCACCGACGAATCGACCTTGGCCAAAAGCGTTGTCGGCACCTGAATGAAGCGCATCCCGCGCCGGACCGTCGCCGCGGCAAAACCCGCAAGATCGCCGATGACGCCGCCGCCAAGCGCGACGACGACATCGCCGCGTTCAAGTTTCGCACCGATCAGGGCGTTGCATACGCGGGCATATTCAGCGAGGGATTTCGACCCTTCGCCTGGTGCCACAACCACCCTTGAATGGCGGACGAAAGCTTCGTCGAGGGCCCGTTCGAGGGTAGGCAAATGCAGTTTGGCGACATTTTCGTCGGTGACGATCGCGCAAGCCGCCCGAGGGGCTAACCGGCGAATATGGTTTCCGGCTTCCGCGATCAGCCCCGCGCCAATCAAAATCGTATAAGTCCGCGCGCCAAGCTCCACGCTGACTTGCGCCTGGCTCGAAAATTGTTGCGGGCCGGCGCCCTGTTGCTGATGCGAAACGGTAACGTTTTTTGGCCTTGCTAGCGGTGCCAGGTCGGGCGAAGATCGCAAAAAACACTCGATGCTCGCAATAATCTCCTCGACCGCGAGTTCATGCGGCCCATCCCGCGAAACGATGGCGACGTCGGCCAGGGCGTAGACCGGATAACGCTGTTCCAAAAGCGTCCGCAGGGTTTGCTCCGGGTCGCCGCCTTGCAGAAGCGGACGATGCGAGCGTTTGCGCACGCGGCGCCAGAGCACGTCATGATCCGCTTTAAGCCAAACCGATATTCCAGACAAGGCGATCTTGGCCCTTGTCCCCTCGTTCATGAAGGCGCCGCCGCCACTCGCAAGCACACGCGGGCCGTCGCGCAAGAGACGCGACATGACGCGGCGCTCTCCGTCGCGGAAAGCGTCCTCTCCGTGCCGCGCGAAAATTTCGGTGATCGACAGGCGCGCCGCAGCTTCGATCTCCTCATCGGCATCGACGAATTCGAGGCCAAGTTCCTGCGCGAGACGTCGGCCGGTCGAGGTCTTGCCCGATCCCATGAGTCCGATGAGGACAATCGAGCGCCGCCCAAGCGCCGACACGAGCAAGTCCGCGCGCCGGATACGCGCGCGGTCCGTCTCTGTCTCGGCTCCCGATGCGCCGCCGCCGCTCATCTTGTAAGTGTAGCACGGCGACGTGCCCGATTTAAATGGGACTTTTGGGCTTCCTTCCTTTCGGGCCTGGCGCCCCTTCGGCATCCGCCGCGGCAGGGAAAAACGCCCCTCGCACGCCGTTGTTCTTGCGTGTGTTTTAGGAACAAAAAGGCGCCGCGTCCGGAAGGCAAATTCAAAGGGATCAATCCGTGGCTCGTGCCTGTCCTCGCAAAGAACCGTGATAAAGAGCGACCTCCCTGAATTGGGCGCAAGCTCGAAGTCAAACACCGCGCGATTTGTCGCAAGACGAGAGGGCGGCGGCAAAAAGCGCAATTCCGTCTTGCACTTTACATTGTCGAGCCCCTCGTTATGAAATCCGGGGCCGTCTTCGGTGACCAACGAGGTGGACGTGGTGTGCCGTTCGCGTGAGTTTTGCGAATTTCGACCTTGCCCATTGTTGAAGACGCAGGACGATGGCTAAGCCAACAGGCAAGTGGGCTTTCGGCTACCAAGCCACTCTTAGAGTTCCCTCTGCGTTGGGGGCACGCGGGTGAGGCTGTGCTAAAATTGCAACGGTGCCGCGGATACTGTGCCGTAGCACAGGAATATGGCTCGGCTGCGCTCGCTTCGGCCGCTGTTTTCGGCTAGTGTGATTGAAAGTTCTTCCCGGGGAAATTCATGTTCGGCTTGCGGTGCGGCTTTTTCTCCTTCCTCACCCTATCCCTGCTGGGGGTCGGCGGCTGTTCACCGTCCAGTTTCTTTCCAGAGTCTGGACCCATCTCAGCCACTATTCGGAGCGGAATCTCTGAGACCGTCCCCTACGCCTTGATCAAGCTTACCCCCGAGACCATCGACATTCTCGCCGCCCATGAGCCGAAAGGCCTTGCGGGCGCCTTCACGGACCGGCGCCCATCGGTCAACATCACGTTCGGCATCGGCGATGTCGTCTCGGTCACGATTTTCGAAGCGTCGTCGGGAGGTTTGTTCATCCCCGTCGAAGCGGGTGCGCGTTCTGGCAATTTCGTGAGCCTTCCGGACCAAATGGTAGACAGCACCGGTAATATCACTATTCCCTTCGCCGGATTGATCAAGGCCGCTGGCCGCACCAATGTCCAGATCCAAAACGAAATCGTAGAGAAGATCAAGAACCGGGCGATCGAACCTCAAGTCATAGTGGCCTTGTCGCAGCAGCGGACCTCGCTGATCAGCGTGGTCGGCTCGGTGAATACGCCGCTTCGCTTCGCGGTTCCGGCCTCGGGCGCGGGAGACCGCGTTCTCGACGCCATCACCCGCGCGGGCGGCATCTCCGGACCAGGTTATGCGAGCTGGGTCATGCTCGAGCGGGGCGGACGCCGCGCCACCGTGCCGTTCGAGAATCTCGTGATGAATGCAAACAATAACATCTATATTTTGCCGGGCGACCGGATCTATGTCTATCAAGAACAGCAGAAGTTCATAGCCTTTGGGGCGACCGGCAACATCGCGTCCACGACGTCAGGATTGGGGCAAACCCAGATTAATTTCGACGCCTGGCGGCTCAATCTCGCCGAAGCCGTGGCGAAGGCGGGCGGACTAGCCGACTTTGCGGCCGATCCACGCTCGGTGTTCCTTTACCGTCTGGAGCCCCGCGAAGTTGCCCAGCTTCTCGGCGCCGACATGTCGCGGTTCGATAGGCCGCTCGTTCCGGTCATCTTCTCCATCAGCTTCCAAGATCCCGGCGGCTATTTCCTCGCCACTAGGTTGCAGATGCGCAACGATGACATCATCTTCATGGCGAATGCGCCATCCAACGATATCTCGAAGATCCTGTCGTTCGTTACTCAGGTGGCAGCGACGACAGTCGGCACAGAATTGGCCGTACAGGGCGTTCCAATCACCACTCAGGCTATAAATACCAAAACCCTAATTGGGGCAACCCCCACCAATCCTTGAGTGAGTTCCTCGTGAAAAACACAGGGCGCCGATGCAGGGCGCCCTGCGCTTGACCGCAATCGCCCCGGGCTGTGCCAGAGCCGTGAGTCGAGACCCCGCGCCAATGGGCGGCCGATTAGCAGCTTACGGATTTCCCGCCAAACGGGGTCTTTCCAGTCCCGAATTTCGCGGAGACTTAACAAAGCGGTGCCAATAGGCGCAGCCTATCGCTAACCGCGATCGTCGAGCAGGGTTACGAGAAAAAAAGGAAGCTGCGTTGGATTCCTTCGAACTGAATAAAATCGGCGGCGCTTCTCGTTGCTCCTTGCCATAGCGCTGAGTGTCGTGTCTGGCGGGATTTTCTCCCGCCTCAAACTGGCCAAGCCCGGCTATGTCATTCCTGTAGCGGCGCAGCCCACGTCTGCGGAAGGCAGTACTCCGCCCGCGGTAGTCGCAGCCTTGCCGATCGAACAGAGACTAGCGGCGGCGGACGAAAATAAAGGCCAGGCGGACGTCATACCCTGCCAATCCTGCCATAATTTCGAGAAAGGTGCTGGGCGGCCCACGTCAGGTCCCTCGCTCTTCGGTGTGGTTGGCCGCGCAAAGGGCTCGGTCCAAGGCTTCGAATATTCCGAGGCCCTCAAATCCGAAGGCGATAACTGGACCTACGCCGATCTCGACCTCTTTCTGGCCAATCCCAAGGCCTTTGCCCAAGACACGAAAATGGCTTTTGCGGGCGAGAGCGATCCTGCAAAGCGCGCCGACACCATAGACTACTGCATAGTCTTTCGGAAAATCCCGAGCCCCCGCCGGCAAATTAGACTCTCGGAGCCGCGATTTTGCGGCTTGGGATTCTCTCCCCAGCCTTTTCATGCTTATATCGCCTATCGCCTACCCACCGCTCGGTTCGAGCGAGATTTCCGAAAAATTGCCGTCTTATTGGATTACAGCGTAAGGCGAAGCAAAGAGATAGAAGCGGGCGGCAATCCCCGTAAAAAGCCGTCATGCTTGAGAGGAAAGTCATGACCGCGAGCCATTTTAAGCGATTGCCCATCGCGCTTACGCGCCGCTCGGCGCTGACGCTTGGTATAACAGGGTTGGTTCTACCGCGCATTCTCCTGTCCGGAGCGCACGCGGCCGCGCAGGACACCGAGACCCACGGGCTCTCTATCTTCGGCGATCTCGCGATGCCCGCCGACTTCAGCCATTTTCCCTATGTGGATGCCGATGCCCCGAAGGGCGGCGAGATCGTGCTTCAGGTCAGTGCGACCTCCGGTAACCAGAATTTCACCACCTTCAACACGCTGAATACCTATATCTTGAAGGGCGACGGCGCCGCCGGAATGGGGCTCATTTTCGATTCGCTGATGAGTGGAAGCGGCGACGAGCCGGATTCGCTTTATGGCCTTGTCGCGCGCGCGGTACGGGTCTCAGTCGACAAGACAACCTATCGCTTTCTTCTGCGCAAGGAAGCAAGGTTCCATGACGGCTCGCCCTTGACCGCGCGCGATGTCGCGTTTTCCTTGAATATTCTGAAGACCAAGGGCCACCCGTCGATCCGCCAATCGCTGCGCGATCTCGAAGCCGCCGAGGCCGAGGCCGACGATCTTGTCATGGTGCGCTTGAAACCGCACCACAGCCGGGAAGCGGCATTGATCGTCGCCGGACAACCGGTCTTTTCCGCGCCCTATTACGCGGACCACCCTTTCGACGAGACGACGCTCGAACGGCCGCTCGGGTCAAGCGCCTATAAGGTCGGCCCCTTCGATGCCGGGCATTACATCGCTTTCGACCGCGTTCCGGATTATTGGGGCAAGGATCTTCCCGTCAATGTCGGGCAGGCGAATTTCGATCGCATAAGGTTTGAATATTTCGGCGACCGCAAAGTTGCTTTCGAGGCATTCAAGGCGGGGGTCTTCACTTTTCGCGAGGAGTTCACCTCGTCCGTCTGGGCAACCGGCTATGATTTCGCCGCCGTCAAGGATGGCCGGGTCATCCGCGCAACCCTGCCGGATGAATCGCCGCTGGGAACTCAGGGCTGGTTTTTGAACATAAGGCGCGACAAATTTAAGGATGCAAAGATCAGGCAGGCAATCGGTCTCGCGTTCGATTTCGAGTGGACCAATGCCAATATCATGTATGGCGTCTACGCGCGCACCACGTCGTTTTTCCAAAATTCTCCGATGGCCGCGCAAGGCAGCCCGGCTCAGCAAGAAGTTGCGCTGCTCGAACCGTTTCGGGGCGATCTCGATCCAACTGTGTTCGGCGAGGTCTATATCCCGCCGGTCTCGGATGGCTCGGGCCAGGATCGCGAGCTTTTGCGCCGCGCGGCCACGCTCTTTTCCGATGCCGGATGCAAGCGAGCCGGCACGCTCTTGACGTTGCCCGATGGCAAGCCCTTCGAGATCGAGTTTCTGGATTTCGATAATGCCTTGGAGCCGCATACCGCGCCGTTCATCAAAAACCTGAAACTTCTCGGGGTTGAAGCGCGCTACCGCGTCGTCGATGCAGCGCAATATAAGCGGCGCCTCGACGATTTCGACTATGATGTCGTGACCTCGCGCTTCGGCCTTGGCCTCACGCCCGGAGAAGGCATGCGATCGACATTTGGATCGGAAGCGGCAAGCCTGCCTGGCTCGCGTAATGTCTCGGGGATCGCCATCGCGGCGGTCGACGCCTTGATCGAAAAAGCCTTGGTCGCCGAGACGCGAGAGCAGTTGACCTTTATTTGCCGTGCGATTGATCGCATTCTGCGCTCTGGTCACTATTGGGTTCCAATGTGGAACAAGCCCAATCATCTCGTCGCCTACTGGGATGTGTTCGGCCGTCCCGAGCGCGGCCCACTCTACGATATCGGCGTCGTCTCGACCTGGTGGTACGACGAGCAAAAAGCCAAGCGAATTCATTTCGCCGGCCGCTGAAGGACGTTCGATGATTGCCTATATCGCGCGCCGCCTTTTGTTCATGGTTCCGACATTGTTCGGAATTTTGCTCATCAACTTCGGCATTGTTCAATTCGCGCCGGGCGGCCCCGTGGAACGCATACTGGCGCAATTGCAAGGCGTCGAATCGGGAGCGACCGCGCGATTCGGCGGCGGCGGCGAGGTTGCAAACGCTGGCGGCGGCGATATGTCGTCGAAATATCGCGGCGCCCAAGGGCTCGACCCGAAATTCATCGCCGAACTCGAAAAGCAATTTGGTTTCGACAAGCCGGCCTATGAACGTTTTCTCCTGATGCTCAAGAACTACGCGACGTTCGATTTCGGGCGTTCCTACTTTCGCGACGTGCCGGTTTTGCAGCTCATCAAGGAAAAGCTGCCGGTTTCGATCTCGCTCGGCCTTTGGATGACGTTGCTTTCCTATGCGATCTCGATTCCCTTAGGGATAAAGAAGGCGGTCGCCGACGGCTCGCGCTTTGACGTTTGGTCCTCGGCCGTCGTCACCACCGGCTATGCGATCCCGAGTTTTCTTTTCGCGATTCTGCTCATCGTTCTTTTTTGCGGCGGCTCGTTCTGGCAGATTTTTCCGCTTCGTGGCCTGACCTCCGAGAACTGGCCAGAGCTGTCGCTCGCCGGCAAAATCGCCGATTATCTCTGGCACATCACTCTGCCGGTGGTGTCGATGACGGTTGGCGCCTTCGCGACCTCGACATTCCTGACCAAGAACTCGTTCCTTGACGAGATCGCCAAGCAATATGTGCAGACGGCGCGGATGAAAGGCTTGAGCGATCGCCGCGTGCTCTATGGTCATGTCTTTCGCAACGCCATGATGATCGTGGTCTCCGGCTTTCCCGGCGCCTTTATCGCCGCCTTCTTCGGCGGTTCTCTCCTCATCGAAACGATCTTTTCGCTCGACGGGCTTGGTCTGCTTTCCTTCGAGTCGATCGTCAATCGCGATTATCCGGTCGTGTTCGCCGATCTCTATATTTTCGCGCTGCTCGGCCTTTTCGTGAACCTTCTTTCCGACTTGACTTACATGTGGATCGATCCGCGCGTCGATTTCGAGACGCGGGAGGTTTAGGCCTTGCGCGCCTCCCTGTCGGATGGCGGTATCGCCGCAAAGCCTCTCGCGCCGGGCGGACGGAAGCCGCGACAATTTCGTTTAAGTCCGATCAACCGGCGCCGACTCGAAAATTTCAAAGCCAACAAGCGCGGCTATTGGTCCTTCTGGATTTTTCTTTTACTCTTCGTCCTGTCGCTTTTTTCGGAATTCATCGCCAACGACAGGCCGCTGCTCGTCGCCTACAAAGGCGAGATATTATTGCCGATCCTGCACGATTATCCGGAGGAGAAGTTTGGCGGCTTTCTCGCACAAACCGATTATCGCGACGCGGTGATCGCCAAGGAGATCAGAGAGCATGGCTTCATGGTATGGCCACCGATCCGCTATTCCTACAAAACCATCAACCGCCAGTTGCCGGTGCCGGCGCCTTCGCCGCCGACCTGGATGCTGAGCGAAGCGCAGTGCCGCGCCGCCGTGCAGCGCATCTATAAAAGGCCCGATGGCACTTGCCGGGATATTGAGTGGAACTGGCTTGGCACCGATGATCAAGGCCGCGATGTCCTGGCCCGGCTGCTCTATGGCTTTCGCCTTTCGATCCTGTTCGGGCTGACGCTCGCGTCGATTTCCTCGGTCATCGGGGTCGCGGCCGGCGCGGTGCAAGGCTATTTTGGCGGCTGGACGGATCTGATCTTCCAGCGGCTCATCGAGATATGGTCGTCGCTCCCGGAGCTTTACCTTTTGATCATCATTGCCTCGATCATCGTGCCGAGTTTCTTCGTGCTGCTCGGCATTCTTTTGCTGTTTTCCTGGGTTCGACTTGTGCATGTGGTGCGCGCCGAATGCCTGCGCGCCCGAAATTTCGAATATGTCAATGCCGCGCGGGCGCTTGGGCTCTCCAATGGGGCGATCATCGTCAAACACGTTTTACCAAACGCGATGGTCGCGACCCTGACGTTTCTCCCATTCGTCCTCAACAGCTCGATCACGACGCTGACCGCGCTCGATTTTCTAGGCTTTGGCTTGCCGCCTGGGTCGCCTTCGCTGGGCGAGCTCTTGTTGCAGGGAAAGTCGAACTTGGCCGCGCCGTGGCTCGGCCTCACCGGCTTTCTGGTCATCGCGATCATGCTCTCGCTGCTGGTCTTTATCGGCGAAGCCGTGCGCGACGCCTTCGACCCAAGGAAGACGCTTTTCTAGGCGTCGGGCGCCGTCAAGTTAACATTCTCCCGCGCCGTGCTCATTTTGTGCCGTTCGCACAAAAAAGCATCGACCCGAAAACCTTTCACATGGCTCACGGCGGCGATGGCCGAGACGATCGGGACGGCGCCAAGTTCGAGCCGCCGATGCGGGCAATCGCGCGTCTGCCGGAGCTGAAATAAAAAGGTGCTCGTGTGGCCCGACGACAGCACGAAATCGCCGGGTTTCAGCGAACCCATGCGGATGATCTCCCGCAGCCGCAGCCACCACACTTCGCTTCGGTCGAGAACACCCTCGGCCTCCACGCGATCTTATTGCCCCGCAAGAGCGGTCATCGTCTCGTCCCTCGATCGAATATGATTAAGATACTATATCACAGCGGCGGTTCTTAAAATTTCCGCCACATTTTGCTGTGGATCGCCGCCAGCCAGGGCCCAGCGGGGAAGCGGCGGCAGGTGCGCAGCGGCCCGCGCGCCTCTCGACGTTTTCGCGCGCAGCATTACATTTTAGGTCGAGCAGCCGCGGGCCTCCCCGCGAACGCGTTTTTGAGGAAAGGAGCCGCACGATGTCATTCTTCGGATCGCCCCCGGATTTCGATTTTAGCCTCAGTTCAACCCTTGCGCGCAACTGGACGGTTGTTGTGGCACGCGGCGTTCTCGGCCTCGTCATCGGCTTGATCGCCTTTCTTTTCCCGGGTCCGACGCTGTTGTCGCTCGTCGGCCTGTTCGCGGTCTTTCTGATTATCGATGGAATCTTGGCGACTGTTGCCGCCGTGCGCGCGGCAAGCAAGAACGAACGTTGGGGATTTCTTACATTCGAGGGCATTGCCGGCATCGTGGCGGGGATTCTCGCCATGGCCATGCCCGGCCTCACGGTGTTCGTCTTTGTGGGTCTCCTCGCGGCTTGGGCCCTAGTTTCGGGGGCGCTGGAGCTTCGCGCGGCCTTCAATCTCGAAAAAGACCATGGCCGCTGGTGGCTGGCACTCGGCGGGATCATTTCGATTGTTTTCGGAGTAGTGCTGGTCGCAGCGCCGATGTTCGGCGCCTTGGTGGTGACGTGGTGGGTCGGCGCCTATGCGACCTTTTTCGGTGCAACCCTGCTCGTGCTCGGCTTCAAGTTGCGTGCGCGAAAGCTCGACTCCGGAGCCTGACGCGTAAGGGTATGCTGAAAGGGCAGGGGAGCCGCCCTTTCCAGCGCGAGACCATGATCGCTTCCAGGCGAATCGCTCATGGTATCTTTCACTTTGTTTTGTCGCATGAACTTATCCAAAAAGTCTCCAACTTTTTGGGATCATGCGCTACAAAAAGCTTTGCGGATCGACATCGACGGCGACCCGCACGCCGCCGCGCTCCAGCGGCCCAGCGGCGAGCCATGCGCGCAAAAATCCTTGTAAATCAGAAGAGCGTGGCGCCCGCACCAACAGACGAAAACGGTGGCGCCCGCGAATAACTGCGATCGGCGCCTCGGCGGGCCCGAGCAAACTCAGCTCGTTCTCTTTTGGCAATGCGCCGGCCGCGGTTAGCACCCAGCCCTCCGACGGCGGGAGAGTGTGGGCGGCACGGGCGAGCGCCCGCGCAAATACCTCGGCCGAGGCGCTGTCCTTGCCTGACACGATCAGGGCGGCGAGACGCCCGAAAGGCGGCAGCCCGGCGCGGCGGCGCTGGCTTGTTTCCTCGTCGTAAAAACGCTCGCAATCGCCCGACAACAGCGCGCGCATGACCGGATGCTCGGGCGCCCAGGTCTGGACCAGCGCGCGCCCGGCGGTCTCGAACCGTCCGGCGCGCCCGGTCACCTGTTGCAGCAATTGAAAGGTGCGCTCGGCCGCGCGCGGATCGCCCGACGTCAAGCCAATATCCGCGTCGATCACGCCGACCAGCGAAAGACGCGGGAAATTATGCCCCTTCGCGACAAGCTGGGTGCCGATCACAATATCGCATTCGCCGCGCGAGATCGCCTCGATTTCCTCGCGCAGACGCTCCGTGCCCCCTGGAAAATCCGACGAGAGGGCAAGAATCCTCGCCTGCGGAAAAAGCGTCGCCGCTTCCTCGGCCAATCTCTCGATGCCGGGGCCGCAGGCGGCGAGCGAATCGACCGCCTCGCAGGCCGGGCAAACCGTGGGCCTTCGTTCGATATGGCCACAATGATGACACATCAGCGCCCGCCGGAAACGGTGTTCGACAAGCCAGGCAGTGCAGTTAGGGCAATTGAAACGATGTCCGCACGCGCGGCAGAGGGTCAACGGCGCGTAGCCCCGCCGGTTGAGAAACAAGAGCGCCTGTTCGGTGCGCGTTACCGCCTTTGAAATGGCCTCAGCGAGACGGGGCGCGATCCATTTGCCGCGCGGCGCCGCTTCGACGCGAAGATCGATTGCCGCGATCGCGGGCAGCGCCTTCGCCTTGAAGCGGACGGCAAGCCGGATATGGCCATAGCGGCCGTTCGCGGCGTTGACGCGGCTCTCGATCGAAGGCGTCGCCGAGACGAGGACGACGGCCGATTTCTCGATTTGGCCGCGCACCACGGCCATGTCGCGGGCGTGGTAGGCGACGCCGTCCTCCTGCTTATAGGCGCTCTCGTGTTCTTCATCGACGATGAGCGTCGCGAGATCCGCGAAGGGAAGAAACAGCGCCGAGCGCGCGCCAATAACAACCTTGACCTCGCCCAGAGCCACCGCGCTCCACAGCCGCGCGCGCTTCCGCGCGCTGACGCCTGAATGCCATTCCCCCGGACGCGCCCCGAAGCGCGCCGCAAAGCGGCCGAGAAATTGCGCGGTGAGTGCGATTTCGGGCATAAGGATCAGGCTTTGGCGGCCGGCTTCGAGGGCGGAAGCGACGGCCTCGAAATAAACCTCCGTCTTGCCGGAGCCCGTTACGCCTTCGAGCAGGGTCACCGAGAACGCGCGGGCTTGGACACGTTCCGTTAAAATGGACGCGGCGTCTTGCTGCGCGGCTTCAAGCGACGGCCTGGCGAAAGCCGGATCGCAGGGAGACGCCGGCGGCTCGGGCGGCAGCGCGATTGTCTCAAGCGTGCCTTCGCCGATCAAATTGTCGATGACGCCGCTCGAACAGGCGGCGGCCTCGGCGAGCGCCGCCTTGGAGAAAGCAAGGCCGCCTTCCGCCGCGGCGATGACGCGCGCGCGGGTGGCGGTCATCCGGTGTGGAGGGAATCCCGCGAGGCGAACGCCAGCCCTCGCCGGTTCGGGCCCTGCTTGTAATGGCGCGCCAATCGCGATGCGCAGCACCATGCCGTGCGGGCTCAACGTCCAGCGCGCCACCCAATCGATGAATTTTCGCAAATTGGCGGGAAGCGGGGGAATATCGAGGCGCGCGGCAACGGCTTTCAGATTTGCCCCGCCGCCTCCCGAGTGGACCTCCCAAACGACGCCATTGGTCATTCTCGTTCCGAGCGGCACGTCGACAAAGTCGCCAGGCGCGACAATGGTGTCGCGCGGAACGAGATAGGAATAGAGACGATCGATCGCGACCGGCACGAGAATTTCCGCGATGGCCACGCCGTCTTCCGTCAAAGTAAGGTTGCCGCCCTCTGCCATTTCATTTCGGCGGATTGTTTGCGCCTGCGTCTGGCGAGCACGTTGTGGCCCTCGACCGCGCCGGAAAAAGCCATCGCGGCGTAGATGTAGCCCTTGGGAAAATGAAAGCCAAATCCCCTGGTGACCAACGTCGTGCCAACATTCTCCATCCGGATCGGCACTTGGTAACAGGCGACATTTTTCGCGTAAATGGCTATGATTGTGGGGTGCGCCGTACAGGCACGGGAGCCCAGTGTGTTTTAAATTGGATTTGGGAACGGATTATCGATATTCTTCGCGAGGGAGCGGGAAAACGTGAAAATCCTTCCGGTCATCATGTGCGGCGGCGCGGGAACGCGGGTCTGGCCAGAATCGCGCGAAAGCCTGCCGAAGCAATTCATCTCTCTCATTGGGCCCCACTCGACCTTCCAGATGGTCGTCGAGATGCTTGCTGACGGCGTGTTCGAAACGCCGATTGTCGTTTCCAATCACGATTATCGTTTTCTCGTCGGCGAGCAGTTGCAGAGGATCAAGCGCGAGGCGCGCATTGTGCTTGAGCCGATCCGGCGTGATTCTGGGCCTGCCGTCGCGGTTGCCGCCGAACTCGCGGCGCAATCCGGGCCGGACACAATCGTCGCGGTTCTTGCCGCCGATCACGTGGTGCGCGACGGAGCAGGTTTCGTGGCTTTGTGCAAAACGGCGGCCGAAGCGGCGGCGCTTGGGTTTATCGTGACGCTCGGCATCAAGCCGGACACGCCCGCCACTGGCTATGGCTATATCAAGCCGGGAAAGACGGTGACGCCCGGCGGCGACGTGTTGAAGGTCGAGGCCTTCGTCGAAAAGCCCAACGCCGCGACGGCGGAAAAATATGTCGCCGAAAATTATCTCTGGAATTCCGGGAACTTCTTTTTCCGCGCGGATGTGATGCTGGATGAGTTGCGAAATTTCGAGCCGGACATGGCGGCAGCGGCGGCGGAATCCGTCGTCAAGGCCAAACCGGATTTGAATTTTTTGGTCCTCGACGCGGAAGCTTTTGCAAAGGCGCCGAAGAAATCGATTGACTTCGCGGTCATGGAGCGCACTGGCAAGGCCGCGGTTGTCCCCGCCGATATCGGCTGGTCGGATGTCGGCAATTGGGGGGCGGTCTGGCAATTGTCGGAACGCGACGGCAACGGCAATTCGATCCGGGGCCGCGGCGTTGTCATGAATGCGTCAAATGTTCATGTTCGCTCCGACGAACATTTGACGACGGTCGTCGGCGTCGACGATGTCATTGTCGTAACCACCCAGGATGCGGTCTTGGTGCTCAACAAGGCGCAGGGCGATAGCGTCAAGCAACTGGTCGATCTCCTAAAAAGCGCGAACCACTCGGAAGCGTTGGAACATAAGCGCTCCTACCGGCCCTGGGGCTATTATCAATCGGTCGATTCCGGGGCGCGCTACCAAGTCAAACGCATCGTCGTGAAGCCAGGCGAGCGCTTGTCCCTGCAAAAGCATTTCCATCGCGCCGAGCATTGGATCGTCGTCAGGGGGACGGCCGAGGTTACCCTGGACACTGTGATCCATCTTGTGCACGAGAACGAGTCGATCTATTTGCCGATAGGTTGCGTGCATAGAATGGCCAATCCCGGCCGGATCGAGCTCGAATTGATCGAGGTGCAGACCGGTTCTTATCTGGGCGAGGACGATATCATCCGGCTCCAGGACGTGTATAACCGCAGCTGACCAGCCGCGTTTCGAAAAACGCCTGCAACGGGCGGATCGAGGCATTGCCTGTCATGGTAAGACAAATTTCAAGCTTGCCTTTCGCGCTGGGTTTTTCGACCGTTTGCGCGGCGGTGCTTGCCACGGGCGCGTCCCTCGGGCCCGCCGCCGCGCGCCCGCTGGTGCCGGCGGAGCGGCGGTACATTCCCTATGACGATGTGTTGCCCGCTTGCGACGATCCCGCCGTTTTCGAAAGGATACAGGGGCGTTTCCATGATCGCGAAGCCGAGTTCTGGAATACCGGCCTTGACATCCTGGGCTTCGGAAAGGTCGCGGAAATTGGCTACAAAACGAACGGCTTGGATTACATTCCCCGCCGCTATTGCACCGCGCGCGCTTACTTAAACGATGAAAAATCGCACCAGGTTTCCTATTCGATCAACGAGGATCTTGGCATCATAGGCTTCGGTTTCGGCGTAGAGTGGTGCGTCGACGGACTCGACCGCAACGATGCCTATGCGCCCAATTGCAAAATGGCGCGGCCGTGAGAGGGTTGCCGATAATGTTGGCTAGGCTGCTCCCGTCAAGAAATCGGGCTGGTTTTTTGCCAGCCCTTGTTGCCTTTGCTTCGCTCGCGTGGGTTTGCCCCTCGCTGGCCGAGCCGCTGGCCGCTTTTTGCGGGCCGGACCGTTGCGCCGGCCCCGCGCCTTTCTCGCCGCTAAGAGTCCAAGCGTTGCGCGGCGCCGCGAGCAGGCCCGGAGATTTCGATTTTTACGTTCTTGCGCTTTCCTGGTCTTCGGGCTTTTGCGAGACGCCCGCGGGCGAGCGGGCGCGCGGCCAATGCGACGCGGGCGCTAATCTCGGCTTCGTCGTGCATGGACTGTGGCCCCAGTATGAGCATGGCTATCCATCGGACTGCGGTCCCGCGGCCCGGTTCCCGTCGCGCCTGGCGCTCGACAGCGCGCAAGGACTTTATCCCAATGAAGGACTTGCCCGGCACGAATGGCAGAAGCACGGCACCTGCTCCGGGAAAAGTCCCACCGACTATTTCGCCGAGGTGCGGCGCGCGCGCGATTCAATCGTCATTCCCGCGCCGTTTGTCGCCGCCAAGGAGCAATAGACGTGGACGCCGATCGATATAACGCGCGCGTTCATCGCGGCGAATGCGCGGCTGCGGCCGGGCATGCTGGGCGTGGCGTGCGCAAGCGGCGTCCTGCAAGAGGTGAGGATTTGTTTTTCCAAGGATCTGCGCGATTTTCACGCCTGCCCGGAGGTTAGCCGGCAAGGCTGCCGCGTGCCGGAAATCTCGGTGCCGCCCATCTTGTGAGACTTCGCGAAGTCACAGCGAAGTTTGGGTCAAACGCTTCCGCGTGAATTACCGCCACCCTCTTCACGCCGGCCGATGTTTTCAAGCATATTTTTCGGTCCCGCATTTTGCTGCGCATCGGCGCGAAGCTAACGGCTATCCGCTATATCGAGACCCATGCGGGAAGCGGCATCCAGGAGCTTTTTGGTCGGGAGGCCGGAAAGACCAGCGAGTGGCGCGGTGGCCGCTTGCCAAAGCTCGCTGCTGCCCCACTTTCTTGGGATCGGATTCGCCTCTCCGAGAATTCGAACCGGCAAGGCGAGAGGCGAGCATCGCGGCGGCCCTACCGGATGAGGCAAAAACGATTGGAAGGAATGCGTTCGATGTCGCAGCAAGGAACCGTCAAATTCTTTAACGCGGACAAGGGTTATGGCTTTATAAAGCCAGACGACGGCGGACGCGATATTTTCGTGCATATCACGGCGGTCGAGCGCGCGGAGCTGCAATCCTTGAACGAGGGGCAGCGCGTGAGTTATGAGATCGAGGCTGACAAAAAGGGCAAGGGACCCAAGGCGGCCGATCTGCATTTGGTATAGTGTGTTATTTCCGGCTGCGGAACAAGGTTTCGCGAACGACGATAATGCTAAAACAAAGAGATTTTAGGCCATGAGTTGATTTGAACAAAATAGAACCATGGTCTAGGAGCTGCCAGTGAGCGTCAAAACGTTCGAGGTTGGCGAAGACGAGGAAGGGATGCGCCTCGATCGCTGGTTTAAGCGGCGCATGCCAACGGTCGCCCTTTCGCACCTCAACAAGATCGTGCGCACGGGCGAGGTGCGCGTCGATGGCGCCCGGGTGAAGACCGCGACGCGGCTCGCGAAGGGCCAATGCGTGCGGGTCCCGCCGTTGAGGGTCGATGCGCCGGTGGCGCCGGCACGAGAGATTTCGCCAACGGATTTGCGCGCGCTCCAAGACATGATCCTTTACGAGGACCGCGATCTCCTAGTGCTCGACAAGCCGTTCGGGCTTGCCGTGCAAGGCGGCTCGGGAATGACGCGCCATATCGATGGGATGCTCGCCTCGATGCCCAACGAGCGCGGCGAGCAACCGATGCTGGTGCACAGGCTCGATCGCGATACGTCGGGGGTCTTGCTCGTAGCCAAGACGCGGAGCATCGCCGCCGGTCTTGGCGAAATTTTTCGCTCGCGGCAGGCAAGAAAAATCTATTGGGCGCTTGTTGAAGGCGTGCCCAAGCCGGCGCAAGGCCGCATTTCCCTCTATCTGGCGAAGGGTGAGGGCATGGGCCAGGCCCGGCCTGCACGCCGCGAGGAAGAGGGGCGCGGAAAACTTGAAAAGATGCGTGTCGCCAGGCATGGCGACGAAGATGCCCGCCATTCGGTGACCTATTACGCGATTGTCGATAAAATCGCGCCGCGGCTGGCCTGGCTTTCGCTTAAACCCATCACCGGGCGCACGCACCAGCTGCGCGCTCATGCCGAGGCGATCGGCCATCCGATCATCGGCGATCCCAAATATGGCGTAACGCCCGGCAACGATCCCCGCCGCAACGATCCGCTGCGAACGATACCGGACGCGGTCGACCGCAAGCTGCATCTATTGGCGCGGCGGTTGATTCTGCCGCATCCCGGTGGCGGCACGCTCGACGTCACCGCGCCCTTGCCGGAGCACATGCGGCGCTCATTCGACATGTTTGGCTTCGATGTGAAACGCCATGATCCGATCGAGAACGCGCCCGAGTGAATGTCAGCTCACGAAGCGGCCGTGTCCGGCTCAACCAGGCTCAAGCGGGTGAGATCGGCGACCGGCCGCTTTTGATCGTCGACGGTGACCGCTTCGGCATAATGCATTCCGAACAAGACCTCGACGGATGTATAAATGCGCATGTCATGGACAACCGCGCCGATTGCGTTATCGCGTGCCTCGATGCTCAGAAACAGGCGCGCGTCGCCCTCCTCGAACCGCTGGGCGTCGTACCCGGCGAGCGGACTTTTTTCGTCGATGACGTGCATCACGGTCCAGGTCAACGCGAACAAAGGGATACTCGCGTTCGACAGCGCGAGGTCGTGCACACGGCGCAGAGTTTGGCCTTCCGCGCTTTCCTCGAACAACAGCACTCCCAGCCGCACCGTGGCATTGGTCAGCAAGGTCATGCGCCCATTGGCAATGCGCACCATCAAGGTCGGCGAACAATTGTGGCTCGTAACGATGGCCTGATCGGCGAAAAGAATTCGCGCTCTCGGTTTCGAAAAGCGGACGAACAAAAGACCGGTCATAATCGCAGTGAAGACCATGCCGCAGACGATTTCAATCGCCGAAATAGCGTGGCCATAGAGCGTCGCCGGAGCCATGACTCCGTAACCGACGGTCGCCAACGTCTCGAGGCTGAAGAAGAAGGCGTCGGAGAACGAGCCCGGCCGCATATTGGCAACGCAACCTGGCGACGCGAGATAGATCAAGGCGAAGACAACGTTGATGGCGAGTTCCAATCCGACGAACGCGAGCGCGAATTCCTTCCAGCTCAGTTCGATCGCGATATGATAGGGATCACGTAAGTCGTAGCGCGAGGCGCCGCGCTTGACGAGTTCAACCCCGCCGACGCCGACACGCATTGTCGGGTCGCGTTTCTTGTGCTTTTTTCGCTCAGGCATGATGCGCGTCAAGCCGGGGATCTCCGTTGTTGCGCGGCGGCAGCATCCATCTCGGACGCGTGCCGGCGTGGTTGCAGTATATTTGCCACGGCCGTAAATCGTACCAAAATGTTGCACGTGAAACATTTTGGTTCTCTCATCGCGGCGGCTCCGTCCAGAGGCAAGCATTCGTTCGTGGCGATGCCGTGGCGAGCTTACGGATGGCGGGAGCGGTCGAGCTTGGCCGCCTGCAGGCGCGGCGGGCGCCAAATCTCAAGCACAAGTCGCAAGCAAAGGCGATACGATCGCGGCCAGCGCCTCCCACCCCGCGCGCGGGGTGCGGACAATGGTCTTTGAAATCCGCCCGCCGCCCTGTGCAACGATGCGGCCAAACGTTTTCGCGACGCCGCGAAGATGGTTTGAGATGGAAAAGGTGGGATTTGATCCATCGGTCAATGTCAGGTTTCGCCATGAGATGGAAGGCGGGTTGCGATTTTCCGCGACAGAGACTGAAATCTCAAATCCCAACTTCACCATTGGCAAGGCCACCCGAGCCGCCGGCGTCTGCCCGCGGACGGTGCGAAAAAAATGGGTCGCGCGTTATCGTGCAGAAATCCTCGCCGCGCGAACTCGACCCCGCCAAACAAGAGGTGTTTATCAAACGACGCAAAGCCTTATCGATCCGGCCGGATTTTGGGTTCTCAAGGCGCAGCGGTAGAAAAAGAATAAAGACCTCTCCGGCGCAAGTTTCCGGCCTCGCCGGTCCTCAGGTATCCGGCGGCCAAATTTCACGAGGCACCGTCTGGCGGCGGTCGGGTTTCGAAGCTGGCGAGTTCGACGCCTTCCGCAACGTGGTCGCCGAGCTGGAACTTGAACTCTTTTACGATGCCGCTTCGGGGCGCGGTTAAGAGATGCTCCATCTTCATGGCTTCAAGGACGAGAACCGGCTGGTTTGCCTCGACTTTGGCACCTGGCGCGACGAGCAATGCGGCGATGCGGCCGGGCATGGGCGAGGTGAGTCGCCCCGCCGGTTCATCTCGCCGCGCCGCCCCTGCACTGGGGCCGGCCTGTAGAAAGCGATGCGCGGCCTCAGCCCCAACAAACACAAGGATCTCTTCGCCCGAGCGGACCCAGACCGCGTTGACGCGGCGATCGTCAAGATCGGCGGCGAGAGTTCCATCCGGCGCGAGCGTGCCGCTGGCGTGAAAAAAAGTGCCCCCCAGTAAGTCGATCCGCCAGCCATCCCGCAGATAGTTTACCTCGACGTGACGGTCGCCGCACCCTCCGGGCAGGATCTCGCGCAGACACAGGGTTTCCTGCGCATGCTCGTTCAGGCGCCAGCCATTTTGGCTGTTCCACGGGCTCCAAGGATCGTTCGACCGCTGGGCTTTTTCGCGCCCGAACGCCGCTCGCTCGCAAAGGAGCCCGACGACCGCCACGGCCAGAACATCGTGTCCGGCAGGTGGCCGCCTCACCAGAAGATCGTCGCGATGGCGCTCAATAAATCCGGTATCCGGCGGCGGCGCTTCGAAAGCTTGATGGGCAGCAATGGCGCGTAAAAAGTCAAGATTGGTTGCAACCCCGGCGACGCGGGTCTCGGCGAGCGCGGCGCGCAGGCAGCGGATGGCTCCTCGCCGGTCCTTATCCCAAACGACCAGCTTGGCGATCATCGGGTCGTAATCGTCCGGGATCACATCTCCCGCGTGCACGCCTGCGTCGATTCGAAGCTGTGCTCCTTGAGCGGGAAGATCGAGGTGCGCGATCTGGCCGGATTGCGGCAGAAAATCGCGCGGCGGGTCCTCCGCATAGAGGCGCGCCTCGATTGCATGTCCCAGCGATCGAATTTCCTCCTGGCGCAGAGGCAGTGCGCCACCAGTGGCAACATGCACTTGCCATTCGACGAGATCGATGCCGGTGATCATTTCGGTCACCGGATGTTCGACCTGGAGCCGCGTATTCATTTCGAGAAAAAAGAAGGCTCCGGGCGATAATAAAAACTCCATCGTGCCCGCGCCCACGTAGCCGATCGCGCGCGCAGCGGATAGGGCCGCCTCCCGCATGGCGAGGCGCAGCTCACCCGAAATGTCGGGAGCGGGTGCTTCCTCGATGATTTTCTGATGCCGGCGCTGGATCGAGCAATCGCGGTCAAAGAGATGCACGCAGTTTTGCTGGCTATCGGCGAAGATCTGGACTTCGACATGGCGCGTGCGCGAAAGATATTTTTCGATGAGAACGCGGCCGTCGCCGAAAGCAGACAGCGCCTCGCGTTTGGCGCTTGCGAGCTGGTCCGCAAAATCGCCCGCGCGCGCCACAATTTTCATTCCTTTGCCGCCGCCGCCCGCCAAGGGTTTGATCAAGACGGGATAGCCGAGCGCCAAGGCTTTTCGCGAAAGGAGGGCGGGGTCTTGGTCACCGCCGTGATAACCCGGCACGAGAGGGACGCCGGCTTTCTCCATGAGGGTCTTGGCTTGCGCTTTGTCTCCCATAGCGCGGATTGCTGCCGCCGGCGGTCCGATGAAGACGACGCCCGCAGTGGCGCAGCTTTCCGCGAATTCCGCGCTTTCCGACAAAAACCCGTAGCCTGGATGAATTGCCTGGGCGCGGGATTTTTGGGCCGCGTCAATGATTTTGGCGCCGTCGAGATAGCTCGCGCGGGCCGGCGCCGGACCTATCCGGAAAGCCTCATCGGCAAGCGCGACATGCATCGCCGCGCGATCTGCGTCCGAATAGACGGCGGCGCTTGCAATGCCAAGCCGTCGGACTGTCCGGATAATCCGGCAGGCGATCTCGCCGCGATTGGCGATCAGGATTTTCGAAAACATCGAGTCTCGTACCACACGCTCGCGCCGCGCCGCACGCTCTGACAACGCTCAGGGTTCGGATGACTTGTGATCCCCAACCCTCCCGAGATTGCTTGCACTGTTCTTTTGATGATGCCGGTCGCGGTACACTCCTTTGCGAGAACCGGCGGCCCCTCAACTGAAAAACAACCGGCTCAGTTGGCACGGTATGAACCAGAGTATTGGAACGTGAAACGGCGCTCACCGGCCATGATCGACAAGACTTGGTATCAGTCGAATGCAAACGCCACCCGGACGCGGGTTTCGGAATCGAACCGCTCGGTCGCCTGGCGGACATTTCTTCCGCCGAGTTTTACGTAGAATTGGGTTGCCCGCTCGTTGTCGGCCAAGGCCCAAACGAGAAAAGAAGAATAGCCGTGCTCGGCCAGGTCCCTGCGGGCCATCTCGAAAAGACGCGTGCCGAAGCCCAGCCCCTGAAATTCAGGCGCGATATAAAGTTCGAATATCTCCCCGTCATAAAGCAACGAAGGCACGCGATTGCGTCCATAGCTTGCGTAGCCGCCGATGGTTTCATCGAAATCCAGGACCAAAAGGCGCGATCCCCGCAAAATAGCCGAATGCCACCAGCGTGGCCCGCGGCGCGCGATCATCCGTTCGAGCTCGCGGCCGGGAATAAGGCCGCGATAAGCGTCGCGCCAAGCGGCATCGTGCACATCGGCGATGCCTTCGGCATCGCCTTCGCGCGCGTTCCGGATGGTGATGACTGCCTCAATCATCCGCCAATGTTAAGGCCGCTTGGGCCGCCGCCGCAAGAACTCTTTCGCGCTTCCTCCGCAATTTTCCGGCGGCCATCGCGCGGGAATCGCCGTCCGCCGGTCCAGCGATGGCGCGATCACCGGCTGACTCCGGCGCTTTTCGATCACGAATCCGCGAATTCGTTATGGCGGCGCGGCGGAGCCACGGAACCCGCGGCACTTTCTTCCCGCTCTTGCGAAACTTCCGGCTCTTGCGGAGTTTCCGGCTCGATCGCGCGAATGGCCCGCACGTCCGGCCGCCGAGCCCGATCAACTCCCTTGACGAGGAGCGCGAACGCTATGGCCTCGCAATTGAGGAGAGTCAGCCACCATATCTGGGACGTCGCAATACCAAGAATGGCGATCGTCAAGATCGCGACAAGAGCGGCGAGCAACGCCGGCGCCGTCTTCGCCGGGAGCCGCCCGGCAAACTTGAAGGCTTGCACGGCGAGGACAGTGAAACCGGCGGCACCGACAAGGCCAAAATCTAACCAAAGCACAAGCAATAGACTTCTTGGTGTCGCTTCGGGCAGATAGCCGAGGCTCAAGCCTCGATGCACGAAGTCGAGACCGTGCCCGGTAATCAGACGCGGCCACTGCGAGACGACGAGCTCGCTCCAGATCAGCATCGGCGCGGACCCGGTGCCGGGATCAAAACCAGTGATCCATAGAACCAGACGGTAGAGCAAGGGGAGCAGGGGCGAAAAAAAGATCAAGGACGCGAACAGCCAGGCGAAAAACCGCGCCGTCTGGGCGGGGCGGGACATGGCCATGGCGAAAGTGAACGCTCCCGCGCCCATCGCCAGAAGCGCGATCTGGGCAAAACCGGCGAGCGCCACGCCGGCCACGAGAACCGCGAGGATCGCTGCGGCGATCCAGTGCTCGCGTAGCGACAAGAACCCAAGCGCCGGCCAGACCAGGACGATCGAGGTGATTGTCGCCCGCTCATACAGCGTTTCGTCGAACTCGAAACCGCCAAAAAACCAGGGGGTGTCGAAATATGCGAGGGCAAGTGTCGCCGCGCTCGCCACGGCGATACCCAAGGGCAACAGGTAAAAATCGAGAGTCTTGGTCTTTTGGGGCAGATAGACGGCAGCCAACACCGCGAGGGACGTGGCGCCAGCGAACTGCAGAAACCGTTCGCCTGCTTCCGCAGGGAAGGGAGTCCATATCACGGACACGGCGGCCCATAAAGCCACCAACAGTGCCGCGCCGCCAGCCGGCGAGAAAATCGCGTCGCGGAGCCGGCGCCCCGCTTGTGGGGGGGCATCCAACAGTGCGCCAAGCAGAATCAAAATCGCGCCGACCGGCAACACGACATAAATAGCGCCGCGCCAAAGGATTCCCGCACAAGGCAAACCCACGAATAAAGTGGCCAAGCCAAGCCGCATCAGGAGTTTCGCGGCGGCCTCGGCCGGCGTGTCGCTGAATCGCATCGCAATGGACATGGCTTCCGCCTTATAGGCCCGGTGGCCCTGGAGTTCGCTCAGTACACAAATGCTTGTACGCCCTGATGGAGGCAACACTCAAGCGAGAATACAAAGGAGAAGCGTTGGAAACGCGACTCATGTTATGACTAATAACTAATGATGATAATTATTCTTTATCAACTTTCCGAAAATTGTTACAAAAAAGTAACAGGAGGGATCGATGAGCATCAACGGCTTACCCGCAAGACTCCCAGCCACTTGGGCCCCTAGCCGCCAAGTGTTGGATCGAAAGATATAGCTCGGGACCAATCGCTTTTTACGACGATCGCGGTCCTCGCGCAGGCGTTCGCGTCACATCACACCGCGCGCGATGATGCGCTCCACGTCCTCGATCGCTTGCGGCGTGCCCGCATGGAGCCATAACCCGTCGAGCCTTTGGCCAAACAGGCGTCCGGTTTTCGCCGCCTCGAAAAAGAACGGCGCGAGGGGAAAAATATCCCGCGTCTCGCGCTCGAAAAGCCCCGGCTTGACGATACCGACTCCCGTATAGACGAAAGGCGCGATTTCGCGCTCCGGCCGCCGCGTCAAGCGGCCATCGGGCGCCATGTTGAAGTCGCCCGGCGAATCGACCCCCACGCTCGCCGTCGCCGCCGCGACAAGCAGCAAAATATCCATTTTTTCCGGATCCCAGGTGGCCGCTAGTCGGCCCAGATTGTCGGCTGGGCCTGCTATCCAGAAGGCATCCGTGTTGGCGAGAAAAAACGGCTCCGACCCGAGCAAAGGCAATGCCTTGGCGATCCCGCCGCCCTGATCGAGAAGTTTTTCGCGCTCATCCGAGATTACGATCTGGGGGGCTTTCCGGGCGGCAAGATGCGCTTCGATCTGGCCCGCCAGATAATGCACGTTAACGATCGCGGTATCGACACCGGCCATGGCGAACCGATCGAGCACATGGTCGATCAGCGGCTTGCCCGCAATCACGATCAATGGTTTTGGCACGCGATCGGTCAACGGCCGCATCCGCGTGCCCAACCCCGCGGCGAAGACCATGGCTTTGGCGGGTAGGAATGAGGACATCGGGATGCCGGTTGCCAAGCTATCGTACGATTAGCCGCATGGAACGATCGAGGACGCCTTTCTCGAATCTTCGCATTTGCAATGCGCGTCAAAAAGCGGGGCGGACATTCGACAGTCCATCACCGCCGAAGTTAGCGCGCGCGACCAAAGATCCGTGGCAGATGCTCCTCATACCAGAGTTTGAGCTCGGCTAAAGCCGGATGGCTCAGGTCCGTGGCCAAATATTTTTCGACCCGGGCCAGGTGCGCAAGATACTGCGGCTTATGGTCGCGTTCATCGAGGCGTGCGAAGATGCCAAGGATCTTGGTCGCGCGCTGCGCGCCCAAAATGGCATAGGCGCGGGCAAACCCCGCCGCATCGAAGCCCGCGTCATCCTCGCGCCGCAACCGCGCGTAATGGGTGAGGAGTTTCAGTTCCTCATCTTGCGGAACGTCGACGCGGGCATCCTGCAATAGGGAGACGACATCGTATGCGGGGTGGCCCAAGACACAATCCTGGAAATCCAGGACGCCCACCTTAGCGATGCCTTCGCGCCCGGCAAGCCAGAGCAGATTTGGAGAATGATAGTCGCGCAACGTCCACGTCGGCCGTGCGGCGAGGACATCCTGAACCACTTGTCGCCAAAGATTGACAAAGGTCGCCTTGGCGCCCGAGGCGAGTTGAACGCAGGCGACAAAAGGCGCGTACCACTCCAGCAGCAATTCAATCTCGATCAACAGCGCATCGGCGTCATAGCTTGGAATCCGGTAGGTCTCGTTGCCATCGAGGGGCAAAGTGTCGGGAAGGCTGGCGCCGTGCAAATAAGCAAGCCCGTTCAGCGCAACGGCGTAACGTTCCTCGATGACGCCGCCTCCGCCCGCAACCGGCTCGCAGCCGAGATCCTCGACGATGGCAACACCGGCGGCGAGATCGAAAGCAAAGATTTCGGGCGCCGAGAGGCCTTGCGCGCGCAACCCTTGGCCGACCGCGATGAAAGGCATTATGTCCTCGGCGAGTTTGGCGATGACGCTATAGGATTTGCCGTGGCGAAGCGGCGGCCCATCCGGTCGAGGCGGCGAATTCATCAAAATGGCGCTCCGCCCATCGGGTTTCACCAAATGCTCATAGCTTCGCGTCGACGCATCGCCCTGCATGAAATCACGCCGGGCTCCGCTCCAGCCGCTGCGATCGAGAAGCTCGTGGACCGCCTTGGCGCGCGCGAGCCGCGCCGCGAACGCTCCAATCCCGGTTAGGGTCACGGCGCGGTAGCCGGGACCGCGGTCCATTTCGAGCCTCAACTCGATAGCGAGCCGGCCAGCATCGAGAAGGCCGCCGGCGTGCTCCGGCCATTCGACAAGGGCGAGCGCGCCGTCGCAAGCCTCCTCGAACCCCAATTCCAAGAGTTCCCGCGGCTTCTCGATGCGGTAGAAATCGGCGTGAACGATGGGGAAGTTCAAGCCCTCGTAAACCTGCATCAAGGTGAAGGCCGGGCTCGGCACCTCGAGGTCTTGCTCGCCCGTTAGAATACGAATAAGGGCGCGCGCGAACGCCGTCTTTCCGGCGCCAAGGCCGCCCGACAAGGTCACGAGATCGCCAGGACCGACGAGCGCAGCGACATCGGCGGCAAACACGGCGATCGCGCCCTCGTCTTCTAGCTCGCGCGGCCAGATCGTACCGGAAGCGGGGACCGTGCCTGCGGCCATTGCATTCACGCTCCTTGCACAGTGCTGCTTGCGGCGAGCGTCGCGCCTTGTAAGGGAAAGATGCAAGTCGCGCGCGTCCCTTTTCCCGGCGCCGAATCGATTTCGACGCGGCCGCCGTGCAGTTCAACGAAGGATCGCACAATGGAGAGGCCAAGTCCCACGCCACGATGCCGCGTCCCGGTAGTATAGGTTTTAAACCGGTCGAAAACATGTTCGAGGATTTCGGGCGGAACTCCACTCCCTTCGTCGGTAACCCTGAACAGGATTTCGCCGTCCTGCCGCATCGCCGCGAGATCGATGGTCTGACCGGGCGAGGAAAAGCCGATTGCATTCGAGAGAAGGTTGAAGAGAATCTGCCGGATACGTTTGCCGTCGGCGACAAAGGACCCGATATCTTCCATCGTGGCGACGCGAAGGGTGAGCGAGGATTCGCCGAGCCGGTCTTGGATGCCTTCCGCCGCTGCCCGCATGGTTTCCGCGATGTCCACCTCATCGAGCGACAGCTCCATCGCGTCCGCGTCGATCGAGGCGAGATCGAGAATATCATTGATGATGGCGAGCAGCGCCGATGAAGATTTCATCACATAGCCCGCATACTCGCGCTGTTTGCCGTTGAGCGGGCCGATCGCCGGATCGTCGAGAAGCTGAATGAAGCCGATGATATTGGTCAAGGGCGAACGCAGCTCGTAGGAGACATGGTGGACGAACTCGTTGCGCAGCTTTTCAACGCCGATCAGCGCCTGATTGCGTTCGGTCAGCGCGCGTTCGACATTCACGCTTGCGGTCATGTCGATGAAGGTGAGGAGTGTCGCGCCATCGGGCAACGGCGCGGCGGCGCAATCGAGCACGGACCCATCGCTGCGCGCGAGACGGCGTTCGAGCCCAACGCGTTGATCCGGCAATCCGGCGACGGCGGCGCGCAGGGCGCCCCAAATTTCTAGATCGGCGAACAGCGGAGCGCAGAGCAAGGCGACACGGTCGATATGCGGCCGGTCGTCGAGTTCGCCCCGGCCGAGCGCCCACATGTCGGCGAAGGCCGGGTTGAACAATTTGAGGCGGCCGTCGCTGCCAAACACGGCCACGCCTTCCTTCAAGGTATCGAGGGTTTCGCTCTGCACACGGATCGAGGCATTGAACTGCGAAACGAGACGGTAGCGTTCGGTGACATCGTCGAAAAGATAGGTGACGCCGCCTTGCGGATTGGGGCTGATCACGGCGCGCAACGTCCGCCCATCCGGCGGAAACCAGACCTGTTCGTCGGTATCGAGCGATTGATAGGCGGCGAGCAGGTCTGCCTTCCAAGCCCGGAAATCGGCTTGCTCCGGCAACAGCCGCGCCCTCCGGAGACGGTCGAGAATCTCGGAATCGGTTGGTTTCTGGTGGAGCCAAGCCTGATCGAGTGCCCAAAGCTGACGATAGGCCGCATTATGGAATACGAGCTGCTTGGCGCCGTCGAAAATGGCAACCGCCGTCGAAAGCTGGTCGAGCGTGCGCGCATGCGCCTGCGTTTGCTGGTCGAGCGCGGCACGCATGGATTCGATTTCCGACACATCCGCCGCCATTCCGGCCGAACCGGGGCCAGCAGGCGCATCGACAATCTCGAGCATCCGGCGCTCGCCGGCAACGACCGCCGGCGAGCGCCCGTGCCAGACTGCTCCTGTTCCACGCGAGGCAGCGCTCGCCTCGCGCGCCTGACTTTCGATAAGCTCGATGCCGCGCAAGACCGCGGCCTCGCGATCCTTAACTTCGACCGCGCGGGCATAGGCGGCATTGACCCAGCTCAATTTGCCGCCGCCGTCGCGCACCCACGCCGGGTATGGAACGGCATCGAGCAGTGCCCGCAAGGCGTGGAGTTGCTCGATCGTGGCCGCCTGCAACTCTTGGAGTCGGACGGCATCGAGACGATCGCCGGAGACATCCCTGATCCGCAGCACGGCAAGGCCGCCAACCGGGCACCCCTCGATCTCGAGATGCCGCCCGTCCAAACTCGCGACGGTTATGCGGAACGATTCTCCCCGTGCGCGCAACCGCGCGACGGAGTTGTCGAGAGTTTGCGTCATCCCTGGCGGCAGCCAGGACCCGAAAGCAAGCACGCGGCGGGGATTCGACCGGTCCCCGGCAAGCCAAAGATTTCCTTGGATATCGGGGCCCTCGCCCGGCCCTCCCCAGGCAACGATAATTTGGGTTTCGGCGCCAAGAAAAAGCTCGGCGCGGTCGAGCTTCGCGCGCAACGCTGAAAGCTCAAGATGATGGGTTGCCTCCTGTTCCAGCCAACGCCGCTGCTGGGATAGAAAGAGCAGTGCGGCGAGCATTAGACATGCGCTGAGACCGGCGATCAGCGACAGACCCGCCGCGCCGGCATAGCCGGGCAAAATCGCGGCGACGCCCATTTGACTGGCGGCATCGCCCTGCACCGGCGAGGCCGCCAGGAGGAGAATGCAAATCCCGGCGCAAATCCCAGCATACCGCGCGAGTTTCATTTTTCGCCGGCGCCAGCACCAACCCATCCACCCCTCCTACTATGGCCGAATCGAAATTCTTACCGCGCGAATCAGCCAACTTTATGCAAATCTTGCCATTAGTGCGAAACCCGTGAGGATTAGGGGTGCCACGACAATCGCGCGACACGCTCCTTCCAGGCCGCTCTGCCCCATCCTGGGCAAAATTTCTTGTGCGAGGCAGGTTCATCGGACGATTTTCCGCATCCTGCCGGTCATCCGGCGGCGGGAGGAGACCGTTTGTTCGCATTGCTAGAAGGGATTGCGTCGCGCACTTCGATCGTGACATGGGAGAGCATTCGGAACCGGCTTAGCCGCGACCGGTAAAATTCCGCATCGCGGGGGTGGGCCGTCATGATCGAGACGATCGCGCCGAGATGGCCGGGGCCGAGCCGCCAAAGATGGAGATCCGCCAAGCGGTCGCCGTCGCTTTCGATCGCGCGTCGAAGCTCTTCAGCCATTGCCTTATCGGGGTTCATATCCAGGAGCACGCCGCCGGTGTCGCGGATTAGGCCATAGGCCCAATTGGCGATGACCAAAGCCCCCACGATGCCCATGAGGGGGTCCATAAAGACCCAGCCAAAAAAGCGCCCGAGGAGCAGTCCGCATATCGCAAGCACCGAGACCGCCGCGTCCGCAGCCACATGCACGAAAGCCGCGCGCATGTTGTTATCGCGGCCAGCACCAGCGGCGAACGGAGCGCCGCCATGCCCGTGCTCAACAAAATCGAACTCGTAAACATCGGCGTGCTCGAGGCCCGCGAGCCGCAAGCGGACCTTGAACGCATGCGGCTCGGGAATTTCTTCCACCGATTCGAGAAAAGCCCCACGATCGGCGAAGCGGAAATTCTGCCGTGTGCCGCCTGGGCGTTCGGTTTCGATCGACGCGGCTCTATCGCCAAGCACTGACCCAGGTTCGAGAGTGTCCTCGCGGCGCAGCCGGAAACGCGGCGGCACGCCATCCTCGAATACCTCCAAAAGCAAAATTCCCCGCCCGGTGTCGATGCGGCGAGGCTCGTCATGGGCATGCGCGTCGTGCCCCCCGCGATGCCCAACCCCGTGGCCATGCGCATGGCCATGATGATTTCCGCCACCCGCACTTAGGAGCCAGGCGGTGGCAATGTTCACGATTAGACCGCCGGCCGCGATCAAAATCGCCTCGTCGAAATGAATCGTCACCGGCGAAAAAAGACGCAACCCCGCCTCATAGCCGATGATCAAGGCGATGATCGCAAGGACGAGGGCGCTCGTAAAACCGGCGAGATCGCCGAGCTTTCCCGTGCCGAACACGAAACGGGGATCATTGGCGTGCGTGCGCGCATAGGAATAAGCCACGGCCGCGATCAAGAGCGCCAAGGCGTGGGTTGCCATATGAAAGCCATCGGCGACCACGGCGAGCGACCCAAACAGGGTGCCCCCCGCGATTTCCGCGACCATCATGAATCCCGCGAGCGAAATCGCGGCCCAAGTCCTGCGCTCGTTCAGGGCATGGCCGGCGCCAAGAAAAATATGGCTGTGTTCGCCTAAAGGCATGGCATCCTGGTCGTTCATCATCCCTCCTGCGTGGCCCGGATCCTCATCGGAAATAGCTGTGAACGACCTCGATCAGTTGTGCCGCCGCCTCGGCGTCGAGCGCCTCCGGATTCTTGGCCGGATCGACCAAATGGGTGCGGATGTGATCCTCGACCACCTCCACCAGCAGGCTGTTGATCGCGCCACGGCAACCGGCGATCTGATGCATGATCTGCGCGCAACCAGCTTCGTCGTCGAGCGCGCGTTCGATGGCTTCGACCTGCCCGCGAATGCGGCGCACCCGGTTCAGAAGCTTTTGCTTGTCGGAAATGACGTGGCCCATGCCCGGCTTTCTTCGGCAGGACTGACATTGCTATAGGTGGGTATCCTATATGCCGTGGGCAAGGAGGTCAATGAGAGCGGCCCTTACCGAAATAGGCGTTGGAAGACCGGCGGGCTTGCATTTGTCTGCGAAGTGGAATTCGGTTCACGCAAACAAATGCGGCACAATTTCCAGCTCTTACGCCTCCTTGCAGTTTTGCCGCTAGCGCTTTGCGGGCCGGCGCGCTTCGTCTCGGCGCTCGACCAGCCCGCAAACCGCGTGGCGCCCATACCAGAGGGCTTCCAAGAGTTTTTGCAAGGCCTCTGGCCGCTTGCCGAAGAAAAAGGGATCGCGCGCGGAACTTTTCACTCGGCTTTCGCTGGGCTCACCCCCGACCCCGCCGCGCCCGCAGCGTCGAACCGGCAGGCGGAGTTCGACAAGCCTCTCAAATCCTATCTCGACGAAGCCGTTTCGCCCCGTCGCATCGCGCGTGGCCGCGAATGCCTGCATAGGTGGCAAGACGAACTAAAGCAGATCGAACGGCGCTTCGGGGTGCCACGCGAAATCCTTCTCGCGGCTTTCGGCATCGAGACGGACTTTGGGAAAGCAAAAGGTGAGAAAGACGTCATCCGGTCGCTCGCGACCTTGGCATATCAGCGCCAGGACCGGCCGGTTTTCCGCGACGAATTGATCAGCGCGCTTGTCATGCTCGACAAAGGCTCTGCCGCCCGCGCAGCAATGAATGGCTCCTGGGCCGGCGCGATGGGCGGCCCGCAGTTTCTTCCATCGGCCTTTCTCAAATATGCGGTCAGTTACACGGGACGAGGCTCGCCCGATATTTGGAACAACCCCCTCGATAGCCTGGCCTCGATCGCGAATTTTTTACGCCAATCCGGCTGGCAACCGGGCCTCGCCTGGGGAGCGGAAGCAATTCTGCCCGAAAATTTCGGCTTTGCCTCGTTGCATGGCACCTTCGCCGCCTTTGCCGCGCAGGGCGTCAAAAGCGCCAACGGGGACGCGTTTCCACAAGGCGACGCGATCTTATATCTTCCGTCCGGCGCGGCCGGTCCGGCCTTCCTTTTGTCGGCAAATTACTGGGTTCTCAAGGCGTACAATAATTCGGATTCCTACGCCCTTTCGCTTAGCTTGCTCGCGCAGCGGATCGAAGGCAAACCCGCGCCGCGGGGCCATTGGCCGGTGGGAGAGATTTTTTTGAGCCGGACGCAAAAGGCTGAGATTCAACGCCTGCTCGAAAAGCTAGGGCATTATCACGGAGAAATCGATGGCCGTTTCGGGCAGGCCTCGCGCGACGCGATCCATGACTTCCAAATTAGTATTGGGGCCGTTCCGGCCGACGGCTTTGCCACCCCAGAACTGATGGCGCGACTTGCGGCGGAAGTGAGCGGCCGGCTTGGCCGGTAATTTTGGGATTACGGCCTGCCCTTTACTTCGTTGTGATCTGCATGACCTGGACGGCGTTGCCGATCACGGCGGCGGGCGCTTTTCACGTTGTGGCCGTCTAGGCATTCCTGGTAGGCTCCGGGTTATCGTCGAGCGCATACGATCCAGGCGTACTATGCGAGGGGGAAACCGAGATGGACGAAGCAAGCGATCGAGCGAAAGAGCATAAGGTAAAAACGTTCGATCACGCTTCTGATGTGCGAAAATTCGAAATCGATCTTTTCTGGAAGCGTCTCTCTTCTTTTGGACATTCATCGGGGCCGCTCTCGTCGCCTATGCGGCGCTGATGAAGGAACGCGAAGACGAACTATCGTTCGCGGTCGCATGCTTTGGGGCTTTGTGCAGCCTCGCATGGACGTTGGCAAATCGTGGCAGCAAATTTTGGCAAGTAACTTGGGAACATAAACAGCGTGACGCCGAATGGCGCTCGCGCAAGACGACAGCGGATCGATTGGGGACGGATCGTCCGCGTGGCGCGCATTGCGCAAATTGAGCCGCCCGGCCCTCGTATAGGCAAGTCCATGGCGTCCGGTGCGCGTCGGCAACACGCAATCGAACATGTCGAGCATGACCATCCGCGGCTCGCCGACGGCAAGCCCGCGCCATATGCGAACAGCTAAACGCCCCTTGAACGTCGGCCAGGCGCCTCTGTTCATCGCGCAGGCACTTGATTATGAAAACACCGATCAATATAAACTTGGCACCTCCCCCCACGAACAAGAGCCTTCGTTTGCCGCGCGGCGACGGAACATGCGGGATTCATGGTCAAGATCACCTATATCGACTCCTTTGGCGAAGCCCGGACCATCGAGGCGCAAGAAGGCGCCACGGTCATGGAAAACGCCATCCGCAACGCGATCCCCGAGATCACCGCCGAATGCGGCGGCGGCTGTGCCTGCGCGACGTGCCACGTCTATGTCGGCGAAAAATGGGTGGGTCGCACCGGCAAGGCGTCGGACCAGGAAGAAGATATGCTGGATTTTGCCTATAAGGTTCAGCCCAACTCGCGGCTCAGTTGTCAAATCAAGGTCACGCCTGACCTCGACGGGCTCGTCGTAACCACCCCGGACCGGCAAGGCTAGGAGCGTTTTCGCCGGAGCGGAAACTGGCCCTTTGCGCCGAAACGGGTGGGGACGCGAGCTTCGCTGGACAAAGGGCGATCCGGTTCGGCCGGGGCCGGTAAACGCGTTTGCACATTGCGTGGGACAGCCAACCAGAAAGTCCGAAGCCATGGAAGCCAAGTTCAATCTGGACTTGTATTTTTTCCATTTTGAATTCGATATCACGCGGATTGTTGGTGCGCTTCGCGTTCTATTGCCGCTCAATATTTTTCTTCTGCCGGCGATGATCGCGACTTACGCCGCCGCCGGCTACATTGTGTGGAATCAATTGTCGGCGAATGCCGAACATGAAGTCATGGAAACCGCGCGCTTGATGCTTGCGGGGGCGCAGGCGATGCGCACCTACACCTCGACACAGGTGGCGCCGCTGTTGGACCAGGAGCAGGCGAAAGTGGAGCATGGCGTTCAAAATATGAAGCAAGTCCTGGACGTGCAAAAAGCCATGACGGGGCTCCCTACTGCGCGGGAACAACGGATTTTGCAATCCTCCCTCCACGAGATTCACGACATCGCGCGCCAGGGCCAGAGCGATTTGCCGGAGCGGCAATTCTTTCCGGAGTCGATCCCTTTCCACGCGGCGACGAAAGAGTTCCATTATTTCAAGGAGCAATATCCCCATTTTGACTACGCGGAGGCGGCCTTAGACCCCACCAACCCGCAGGATCGCACCACCGACTGGCAAAAGGATATCGTGAAGAATTTTCGCGAAAATCCATCGAAGACGGAGGTCTCTTTCTACCGCGATACTCCGGTGGGAAGTTCTTTCACTCTGAGCAGGCCGATCCGCGCTGACAGTAGCTGCCTCGCCTGTCACGGCCGCGCCGAAAATGCGCCGCCCGAGCTCGTGAAGAAGTACGGGCGCGACAATGGATTTAACTGGCCGCTTGATGTCATCGGCGTGCAAGTCGTCAGCGTTCCGGCGGAACTGGCGCATAACCGCGCGGTTGCTGCCATAAAAACGGTCTCGATCTGGCTGGGCGGAATTTTCGCAGGCCTTTATGCGATCGTCAACGTTATTGCGTTCGCGTTCATATCCCGGCTAGCTGCCAAGCCGGCGGCGCCATGAGACCGCTTCTTTTCGATATTATTCCGGAGCAAGGAATGAGGGAAAGCATAACAACCGACGTGGTCATTGTCGGCGCAGGGCCGGCCGGTCTCTTCGCTGTGTTCGAGCTTGGATTGCTCGACATCAACGCCCATCTGATCGACATTTTGCCGATGCCGGGCGGCCAATGCGCCGAGCTTTATCCCGAAAAGCCGATCTATGACATTCCTGGCTTTCAAAAACTGTCCGGGCAGGAGCTCGTCGATGCCTTGCTGCGGCAAATCAAGCCGTTCCACCCGTCCTTCCATTATGGCGAATTGGTCGAGGCGCTGGAGGTTCTGGGGAGCGCCGAAGCGCCGTCGTTTCGCATTCGCACCAGTGGCGGGCCAAGTTTTGAGTGCAAGGCCGTCATCGTGGCGGCCGGCGGCGGTTCGTTCCAGCCGAAGAAGCCGCCGATTGCCGGGATCGAGGCCTACGAGGGCACGTCGGTCTTTTACGCCGTGCGCAAGATCGAGGATTTTCGCGGCAAACATGTGGTGATCGTCGGCGGCGGCGATTCGGCGCTCGATTGGACCCTCAATCTTCAGCCTGCCGCCAAGCATTTGACCTTGGTTCACCGCCGCGACGATTTTCGCGCCGCGCCGCATTCTGTCAAGGCCATGCGGGAGCTCGCCGCCGCCGGGCGGATCGATTTGCGCCTTGGCCAGATTGCCGCCTTGACCGGCGAAGCGGGCGAGCTCTCCTGCGTGACCCTCAAGGACGCGACCGGCGGATCGCACGAAATCCCCTGCCAAAGACTGATCCCGTTTTTCGGGCTCACGATGAAGCTCGGTCCGGTTGCCGGTTGGGGTTTGAACTTGCACGAGAACCTCGTTCCGGTCGATGCGGGAACTTTCGAGACCAATGTCCCCGGCATTTTCGCGATCGGCGATATCAATCATTATCCGGGAAAGTTGAAACTCATTTTGTGCGGCTTCCACGAGGGCGCGCTGGCGGCGCAGAAAGTCTACCACTATGTCTACCCAGGTAAGAGGCTGACGTTCCAATACACGACATCCTCCACCTCCTTGCAAAAAAAGCTCGGCGTGACTTGAAACCGCCCCGCCATATCGCGCCGGCTCGGGAGAGAACATGATCCGCGTCGCCCTTTATGCCGGTTCGTTCGATCCCTTGACCAACGGCCATGTCGATGTCATCGAAAGCGCCGGGGCATTGTGCGACGAGCTCGTCGTCGCGATCGGCGTGGATCCGGGCAAGACACCGATGCTCGGCGTCGCGGAACGCTCCGCTCTTATCGAACAGGTCTGCGGCGGCCTTCCAATGGCCTTCGCGTGTAAACTTTCGGTGCGCACATTTTCTGGGCTTGCGGTCGAGGCCGCGCGGGAAGCCGGAGCGAGCATGATGTTGCGCGGTCTTCGTGATAATACGGACCTTGACGCCGAGATGCGGATGGCGGCGATGAACGGAGCGATGGCGCCGTACATCAAAACAGTGTTTTTCGCGGCTTCGCCCGCGGTTCGTCATATTAGCGCGACATTGGTGCGGCAGATCGCAGGGCTCGGCGGCGACGTGACGGCATTCGTGCCCGAGGCGGTCGCGCTTGCGCTCGCCAAACGGCGCGCGCCCAACTGACCCCGTGGCTTGCTTCTGTTTAAAAGGACCAGATTAGAATGACGTTTCAACGGATGACGATCCACGCCGTCTTGGGCTTGGGTATTGCCGTGGGCCTTTCCTTCGGCTATGGCCAATTTTCGAATGGGCTTTCCGCCGCACCACTGCAAGACCTCCAACACACGCTCTATCTCGACACCAAGGACGGCCGTGTCACGATCCAGCTCCGGCCCGATCTCGCGCCCAAACATGTGATTCAAATCGAGGCATTGACGAAGCGCGGCTTCTACAACGGCCTCGTCTTCCACCGGGTCATCGATGGGTTCATGGCGCAGACGGGCGATCCCACCGGTACCGGCATGGGCAAATCCGATCTGCCAAATATTCCGGCGGAATTTTCCGCCGAGCCGTTTACGCGCGGCACCGTCGGCATGGCCCGTTCGCAAGATCCGGATTCAGCCAATTCGCAGTTTTTCATCTGCTTCGCCGATGCGGCGTTCTTGAACAATAAATATACCGTTATCGGCCAGGTGATTTCGGGCATGGACGTGGTCGATAAGATCAAGAAGGGCGCCAAGGAAGCCAATGGCGCGGTGACCGCGCCCGACAAAATCGTCAAGATGCAGCTCGCCGCCGCCGCGGCTGGGAGCAAGAAATAGACCAAGGCACCCGCCGCTACTTCCACGGTTTTGCCCCGTCAAGGACACAAAGCAAAATGGCGAAGAAAAATTATTTCTCCTATACCGCTTCCATCGCTGATTTGAATCGAAGCGCTTGCGGTGCCGTGGAGCGGACATCGGAGTGATTTGTCTTCGGGACGCAAGGTGTGATTCCCTCGGATCATTTGATTCGGAGGGAACAGATGGTCAAATGCGCCAAGGACCAGGTCCGGCGGTTGAAAACAGCGCCGCGATGGAAAATACCCCAAGAGCAGCGTCGGCGCATCCTGATGGTGTTGCCGCGCGAGAGCGTGATGACGCAGCCATTGATCGCAGCGGCGATGGGCGTGTCGCCGAGCACGGTGAACCGGGCGCACATGACCTATGACCACGGTGGGATCAAGGCGCTCAAACCGAAGCCGACGCAGGCCAAGGAAAAGGCCTTGGTTCACGCGCTTTGTCAAGGCCGCCGGAGCCGGCGAAATGTTGAACATCCATGATCTCAAGGCGGCCTACGAAAAGGCCATCTTGCACGAAACCAGCAACGGCACGGTCTATAATGTTCTGGCCCGGCACGGCTGGCGCGAGCAGATGCCGCGTCCGTTTCACCCCAAGCGCGACATCGCGGCTCAACCGGCCACGGCCATGCTGGGCCCCGATCGGCATCAGGCCCGAGGTCGCCTCGGGGCTCATTCGCGAATACATCTATTTGCTTGGCGCGGTCTCTTCGATGTATGGCAATTGCGTCTATCTGATCATGCCGACAATCGAATACGGTGTGCTTCCAGGCCTTCCTGAATGTCCTGTCGCGAAAGTTTGTCGGGCAGGATATCCTGTTGGTGCTTGACGGCGCCCCCAACCATCGCTCGAGCGAGCTCGTGCTTCCTGGCAATATCTCGGCTCTCTTCCCGCCGCCCCACGCGCCAGAGCTCAAACCTCCGCCCGCCACTCCACTAAGCTTTGCTGAGTTGAGCCTCTGGCTGGCTCCGCCGAAGGAAAATCCGTGCGACGACATCCGCGAAAAAATCTTCAAGTATGGATTCTGCCGCCGCGCCACCGGATGGCGGGCCGCGCGTGATCCGATTCAATTGGACCGGACCACGCCTTGAAGAACGCCTTTTTAGTGGGACGTCGCGGCCGTGACCGACGGGGCCGTGCCGGCCGTGCCCGAGGTCGCGCCGCTGTCGCCGCCGATGGCCAGGGTTACATACACCGTGTTCGTGGTCCCGGTAAAACTCGCGTTCACCCCTCTCGCCTGGAAGGCGTAGCGCAGGGTACCCGTGGGCTCGATCACCGCCTCCAGGGTCACGCCGTTGATCACTGCTGTTAAGATGAAATCGCCTAGGTGGTTCTTCGTGAAGGAGCCGGCCGGGATCGTGATGGAGAAGGTGCCGATCTGGAGCGTGACCGCATCGGTAGGGGGATTGATCGCGGGCGCGGTGCTGCTCAAGGTGAAACTGGTCCCAAGGGTGAAGGCATCTGTGTTTGGAGCGCTTCCGAAGGCGATCTCGAGCACCGGGGCGCTGAAGGCGAGGAAGGGAACACCCGGCGG
>PEFW01000189.1 GCA_002890675.1 Candidatus Methylaffinis lahnbergensis | reverse complement strand
GGTTTCGACGACCTCATCGAGGAAGGTCGAGGCGTGACTCATTGCTTGGTCCTCATCCCTTGAGGCTGCGGTCTTGCGGCCGCGTGCGCATCCCGTCCAGGCGACGGGCACGTTCTAGCCTTTGTTAGCTGTGACTGTATAGCGGGTTGCGGCTGGCCAAGTTGGGTGGGTCACGCGGTTTGTGCCGCCTGGACCATCGCGGCAATGCCGGTTCGGGTGTCCTCGGGCGGCTTCCAGCCGGCGGCGATGAGTTTTCCCGGGTCCACGCGCAAATCGCCGCCCAACCGGCGCCACAGTTCGCCGCGTCCCAGGAGCCGAAGCGGCAATTCGAAAAGCGCCGGCGGTATGGGCACGAGTCGCGGCCGTCGGCCCTGGGCCTCGCGCATCATGGCAATAAGCTCGGCGATGGAGGGGGGGATTCCGGGATCGGCGACCACGTAAGTGCCGCCAATCGTCTGGGGGGCGGACAGCACGAAGCGCAGCGCCGAAATAAAATTTTTTATGCCGAGCAACGATCGCCTGTTGCCAAATAATTTCACCGGCAATGGCCAGGGCGAGCGTGCCGCCCGCAGCAACGTAGCAAGATTTCCTTTGACCCCAGGACCGTAAAGAAGAACTGGCCTCAAAATCGTGAAAGGCACGCCAGATGAAGCTACGGCCGCTTCGGCCGCCAATTTGGAGCGGCCATACGAATCGGACGGCGCAGGAGGATCGCGTTCGGTCAGGGCGTGGTTGGCCGCTGGACCGCACTGCGCCCTTATGGAAGATACGAACACAAAACGGCGTATGCCGCATTGTACCGCCGCGGCTGCGGCCTGCGCCGTCGCCAGGTGGTTAACACGATCGTAGAGATCGGGACGAAGGCTTGTCGTGATGTGGGCAATGCCGGCCAAGTGGATGACAATGTCTATTCCATCGAGTAACGGACGCCAGTCGACCGGCTCGGCCAGATCGGGGTGCATGACCACTTCGACATTGGCTCCGAACGGAGGGTCCGGCTCAGACCGCGTGGCAGCGCGAACCAGGTTTCCGTCTTCGACAAACGCCGTTACGACGGCGCGGCCCAGAAAGCCCGTGGCGCCGGTAACCAAAACGCGGTTCATATCGTCTCGTGCATGAAAGGGTCGCCAGTTTGACCGAACGCACCTTAGCTCCCGACCTCCGGCGCCTGGAAGCGGAATCGATCTATATTTTCCGTGAGGTCGCCGCAGAATTCAAAAAGCCGGTTCTCTTGTATTCGATCGGCAAGGATTCGTCCGTCCTCCTGCATCTGGCGCGGAAAGCCTTCTTTCCGTCGCCGCCGCCGTTTCCGCTGCTCCATATCGACACCACGTGGAAATTTCGCGAGATGATCGCCTTTCGCGACGCGGCCGCGAAGCAGCTTGGTCTTGATCTGATCGTCCATACCAATCGTGAGGGAATTGCGCAGGGCATCACCCCGTTCACGCACGGCTCATCGTTCTATACCCACGTCATGAAAACCGAAGCGTTGAAACAGGCACTGTCCGCGCAGGGCTTCGATGCGGCATTCGGCGGTGCCCGCCGTGACGAAGAGAAGAGCCGCGCCAAGGAGCGCGTGTTCTCCTTCCGCTCCGCCAATCACGTTTGGGATCCGAAGAACCAGCGCCCCGAACTGTGGCACATCTATAATTGCCGCGTCGCCGCGGGTGAATCGATCCGGG
>PEFW01000188.1 GCA_002890675.1 Candidatus Methylaffinis lahnbergensis | reverse complement strand
GACAAGCTCCAATGAGCGTTCCTGAGCCGCCAAAAACTAAGAGGCGATGACTAGGTAAGACATCGAGCGCGTGACACGCATGCGCGAGCACCTTGGCGACGATTTTCCGCTCATGGTCGACGCCAAATATGCGGTGGACAGAGCTGGGCTCGAGAATCTGGACAGGTCGATAAGTGGATTTTCTGCCTGACGACGGCGAGATTGGCCGAGGATCAGGAGATCAGATGACGAAGCGCACCCGTCGGAACCACACACCGGCTTTCAAGGCGAAAGTGGCCTTGGCCGCGATCAAGGGCGAGAGGACGCTGGCCGAGTTGGCGCAGCAGTTCGATGTCCACCCCAATCAAATCATGCAATGGAAGGGTCAGCTTCTCGAAGGCGCGGCCGGTGTTTTCGGACATGGCAGAGTCCAGGCCGTGCCAGCGCCGGTTGATTTGAAGGCCCTTCATGCGAAGATCGGAGAGCTGGCGCTGGAGAACGATTTTTTGGAAGGCGCGCTCACCAAGGCGGGCTTGCTGAGCGCAAAGCGATGATCGACAGAACGCACGTTCTCCCGATTTCCCGCCAAGCGAAGGTTCTGAACATCAGCCGGGGCACGGTCTATTACCAGCCCCGTCCGGTCTCGCCCAAAGACCTGCGCGTCATGCGGCGGATCGACGAACTGCATCTGGAGCGCCCGTTCGCGGGCGCTCGCATGCTGCGCGATTTTCTGGACCGCGAGGGCATTGCAGTCGGCCGCCGACATGTCGCGACCCTAATGAAGCGCATGGGAATCGAGGCGATCTATCGCCGACGGGATACATCGAAACCAGCACCCGGTCACAAGATCTACCCGTATCTTCTACGGGGCGTGACGGTCGAGCGGCCGAACCAAGTCTGGGCGACGGACATCACCTATATCCCGATGGCGCGCGGCTTCGTCTATCTCGTCGCTGTCGTCGACTGGTTCACTCGGCGCGTGCTTTCGCATCGGGTGTCGATCACGATGGAGGCCGGCTTCTGCGTCGAGGCTCTCGAGGAGGCCATCGGCAAACATGGCAAGCCTGAGATTTTCAACAGCGACCAGGGCAGTCAGTTCACCAGCGAGGCGTTCACCAGCATCCTTGAGAAGAACGGGATCGCCATCAGCATGGACGGCAAGGGCTCCTGGCGCGACAACGTGTTCGTCGAGCGGCTCTGGAGATCGGTGAAGTACGAGGAGGTCTACCTCAAGGCCTACGACACCGTCGCAGAAGCGCGCGCTTCGCTGAGCCGGTACCTCGACTTTTTCAATCGTCAACGCCCCCATTCGAGCCTTGACCGCAAGACGCCAGACGAGGCCTACTTCACCCCGCGACCCTTTGCGGCCGCCGCATGAAATTTCCGCAGCCCTCAAACCCGGTAGAATGACACTTATCGAAACGCGGAAACTGTTTAGATGAACGGAGCCACCTCAGACCGAGCCTAGCCTCATGCACGGAGGGCGGACCATGGGAAAGTATAGCGAAGTTTTCGTGGCTTTCGATGTCGCCAAGAAGAAGCACGCGGTGGCGATCGCGGAGGGTGGCCGAACCGGGGAGGTCCGGTTTATGGGCGATGTCGAGAACAATCCTGCGCCGATCGAGCGGACGATCAAAAGACTGGCTAACCGATACGACCGGCTGCATGTCTGCTTCGAAGCCGGGCCTACGGGATACGGGCTCTAT
>PEFW01000187.1 GCA_002890675.1 Candidatus Methylaffinis lahnbergensis | reverse complement strand
AGCGTTCTTCCAGAGCGGCGTTGAGCGCGTCGAAGGAGGCTGCATGCGGCACAGGCGTGAGGAAATTCGCTCGGGAATACTTTACCAGAGCTTCGACCTTGCCTTTGTCGTTTCCCTTCCCGGGCGGCCAAACCGCTCTTGAAATAGGTAATGGCTAACAAGCTCCGTGAAGGCGCGGGTTCGCTGGCGCTTGCCGTCGCCCAGAATGCGCGCCACCGCGATTTTGAGATTATCGTACAAAATCGACAGCGGCACGCCGCCGAAAAAGGCAAATGCCGAGATGTGCCCATCCAGAAAAGCTTCCGTCGTCTCCGCCGGATAGGCCTTGATGAAGCAGGCGTCCGAATGCGGCAGGTCGAAGCAGAACACATGCAGCTTCATCCGTACGCTGCCGACGACGCCAAAGCATTCGCCGAAGTCGATCTGCGCATGGCCAGGCGGATGGGCCAGCGGCACGAAGACTTCGCGCGACCGGCTGCGGGCGATCCGAACGTAATCCTTCACTACGGTATAACCGCCGGCAAATCCGTGTTCGAGCCGCAGCCGTTCGAAAATCCGCTTCGCGGTGTGCCGCTGCTTCGGCGGTGCCGTCTTGTCGGACTCCAGAATCGCGTCGATTACCGGTACGAGCAGTCCGAGCTTTGGCCGCTCCGGAGCCTTGGATCGCACATAGCCGGGCGGCGCCGAATAGCGGCACATCTTGGCAATCGTATCCCGGCTCAGTCCGAAAACCCGCGCCGCCTCGCGTTGGCTCTTCCCTTCGATGAAGACAAACCGTCGAACCGCTGCGTAAATCTCCACCGCGAACATCCCCGGCCATCCCTCTTCGAATCAGACTTCGAAAAGGTTCGGCCTCGAAAGTGGCCGGGTTTTACTCCGCCACGCGCGACCGCGTTATGCCGCCGCTCCGTGGCCTACTATTGCTCCGCCGCTCAAAACCCGCGCGCACGTGAACAAAACGCCGATCCAACCGTATAAAAGTCCTCCCCGAACAATGTCGACGGTTTTGGAGACGGGGTCGCAGGAGAAAACCCACGCGCCGGTTGCTGCGTATATCGCGATGACCGCCGGAAAAAACACGGTGAGCTGAATCATCATGGAAGGCCTTTCGTGTAAGGTGGAAGCCTCCCAAGGTCGCCCTCCCGACGGTGCAGCGAGCATCCTATCTTCGGCGCTCTGTCACCCAACCGTCCGCGCGGCATGTAAATTCCTTTAAGCAAGAATTATGCCAATAACCCCTTCCGCCCGCGTTGGGGTTCTCGGCATTCCCTGAGTGGGCTGTTCCCGGTCACAAAAGGCATCCGCCTTCTCGGCATGACCTTGTCGTCCCTCGGCGAGAAGCAGCTGGAAAGCGGGCTCCAACTCCGTCTGTCATTTTAGGCTGACTGATTCACCTAGTGGAGCAAATCTAACATTTGAGTCCCTATTGGGATTCCCCAGAGTTGCGGCATGTGCGAGTCTGCGCGATGCGCGCAGGAAAATCCATCACCGTTTCGTTGGCCGATCGGCGTCGGCTTGAAAATCTCATCGACGATCGCAATGTCGCGCAGAAGTACGTGTGGCGAGCCGAGATTGTTCTCTTCACGGCCGATGGGGCCGGCACGAACGAGATCATGCGACGAACCTGCGAGTCCAAGACTTGCGTTTGGCGCCGGCAGGAACGCTTCTTGGAAGAAGGGTTCGAGGGTCTG
>PEFW01000186.1 GCA_002890675.1 Candidatus Methylaffinis lahnbergensis | reverse complement strand
ACTTGGTGAACACCGCGCGCGCGAAGCTAGTAGACCGCGATGCCATCGTGAAAGCGCTGGAGAGCGGCCAGCTCGCGGGCTATGCCGGCGACGTCTGGTATCCGCAGCCGGCGCCCGCGAACCACCCGTGGCGGACCATGCCGCATGAAGGCATGACGCCGCATACGTCCGGCAGCACGCTCTCCGCACAGGCGCGTTATTCCGCCGGCACGCGCGAGATCCTGGAATGCTTCTATTCCGGGCGCCCCATCCGCGAGGAATATCTGATCGCCCAAGGCGGTCATTTGGCGGGCGCTGGAGCACATTCCTACAGCGTACGCTGATTGAACCTCGTTACGCCGTCCGCGCCGCCAAATTCTGCGAGCGCGGACGGGCCGTGATCAGGTTGCTTTACGGCGTGGCCGCCGGCCGGCCTTAGTGAGAGCTGCCGGCCAACGTCGGCTCCTGGCGCAGAAAATCCAAACGTCGTCGCGCTGATCCCGTCAAAATCCTCGACAAACACCGATCGTGCGGAAAGACGCAGCGAGCAATTGTCCGCGCGGCGCCGAAATCGATCCTGGAAATATGGCGACCCTCATATACCAATCCTCTTGTATCTCGGTGCGGGCATCTCTCAGCTTTTTATCTGATGAGCGGGGACATAATTGTCACCGATTTCTAGGGTCATACCTGGAGCACACATGACCTTCACGACATTGGCGTCATTCAGGCGGCCTAAGCGAATGACCGCTTTCCACCCTTTGCGGAAGTTCGGCTCGGAGTTCTTATGCCTTGCCGTCTCCGAAAGGCACGTCGGCTTAGTTGGGTTGATTGCAACGTGGCAAGGGGGCAGAACCGCCGACATGCCCGCACTGGTTGAAGAAGTCCTGGGCCTCGCTGATGTCTGCAGGACTATCCCCCAGTTCCCGACGTAGGCTCCTCCCATGAGGGTGCCTACCAGAATTCGATGTCCCCAGTACCGGCTGCGCACTCGGTGTTACTGATTAGCCGCCCCTCGCGATTTCGCTACAGCACGCGCAACTAATTTCTTTCGCGAACGACTTCTCTAGTACTTTGATTTTGCTATTCTTTTTGGTCATCAGAGGGCAACCATCGATCATCCGCACGGTGACTCGATGAACAACGCTCTTTTTCCCGAAAAAATGTCCGTTGCCGAACGGCTCGACGAAATCGCCGAAATCTTGGCGGCCGGGCTCATTCGGCTCCGCAGCCGAAAGTCCAGTCCAATATCTCTCGACCACGGAGAAATTTCCCTCGACTTTTCGGTCGACCTACGCGGTCATGGCGCTCCGAACCCGAACGTGGGAGCCGCTGAGTGAGCGACACCGTTCTTGCCCGATTGGTGGCCCTGAAGACCACGCCGACGGCAGACCTGAAGCGGCAATGGCGTGATCTGTTTGACAGCGAGCCGCCGCCCTATAACCGGCGCTTCCTCGAAAGCCGTCTCGGCTACCGGGTCCAGGAACTGGCCTATGGCGGATTGAAGCCGGAGACGGTCAAGCGCCTCGAAGCGCTGGGTGGTGAGACCGATGGCGGCAATCCGGTGATGCGCCGCATCCGCTCCGGTCAAAAGCCGATCGCCGGAACGCGCCTCATTCGCGAGTGGCAGGGCGTCGAGCACGCCGTGACGGTCCGCGACGACGGCTACGAGTATCGCGGCGCGCCCTATAAATCGCTGTCCTCGGTCGCTCGCGCGATCACCGGCACGCGCTGGAATGGCTGGGTCTTTTTCGGTCTCAAGAATACG
>PEFW01000185.1 GCA_002890675.1 Candidatus Methylaffinis lahnbergensis | reverse complement strand
CCCTTCGAACAAATGAGAACATCCCCGCGCCCAGGTCTCGTTTCACGTGAAACATTTTGGTACGATTGCGGGCGCCGGCTTTGCGAGAAAGATCATGCGGTTAAAAGCTTCTGGCGAGCGGATTACAAAACTTTGCGCTTATGCGGGCGGCCTCTTTCGCGTTCGGCCGGTGATTGCAATCTATTATTTTGGAAGAAATGAGAAACCATGACGAACGCCGATCCGATCGTCATCGCCGCCGCCGCGCGCACGCCGATTGGCGGCTTTCAAGGCGAGCGCCAACCAGAAGACGCGGCCGATGGCCGCCCATCTTCCCGGCCGCGGCGCTTCCCGTCGCGCGCAACCGCCGCGACCATTTCACTACGCTCGACGGGCCGAGGCTCAGCGCCCGAGCAACCACACGCACGCTCTCGCCCGCTTCAACCCGCGCAACAGCCCGCTCCCGCAAATCCTTCGATTAGGGTCTTGTCATTTCCCACCTGCCTTCGAATCAAACACCACATCTCTGGCGCAAACAACCGAGCTTTCAGCGCCACCCCCTACTGGGTCCGGTATTAGCTCTCGGCAACATCCGCGATGGAAAACGGGCGGGAAATTCGCCTTCGGGCCACCGCCCAAAATCCCAGCGGAATCTGGGTTGAAGGCACTCGCTAACCGCGAAACCTCCGGCTACCATCCGGCATGAACGAATCGCTTTCCGCCGCCCGCGCGTTTCTCGGGGTTGAGCATTCCGTGCTTGGGCGACCGTGGCGCGGCCGGCTCGACGCACTGGGCGAGGCGCGCGCGCTCGCCATCGCGCAAGTTCATGGAACCGGCGATCTCTTGTCGCGCGTTCTCGCCGGGCGGGGCGTCACGCCGGGCAATGCGCAAGATTATCTCGAACCAACGCTGCAAAAACTTCTGCCCGACCCCTATTGCCTGAAGGACATGGAGGCGGCTGCAAAACGAATCGCCGGGGCGATCGAGCGTGGGGAAACGGTCGCGGTTTTTGGCGACTACGATGTCGATGGCGCTGCCGCCTCGGCGTTGCTTCATGATTATTTCCGGGCTTGCGGCACGCCATGCCTGATCCATATTCCCGACCGTATTCTCGAAGGCTACGGCCCCAATGCCGAGGCGATCCAAAACTTCGCACGCGAGGGCGCGAAGCTTTTGGTCACGGTGGATTGCGGGACGATGAGCCATGCCCCGCTCACCGAGGCGGCAAGGGTCGGCCTCGACCCAATCGTGCTCGATCATCATCAGGCGCCGGAGGTTTTGCCGGAAGCCATTGTCGTCAATCCCAACCGTCAAGACGATCTTTCCGGTCTCGGATATCTTTGCGCGGCGGGCGTCGTTTTCATGACGCTCGTCGCGGTGCAACGGCGGCTCTCGCGCGAACGCGGCTTTTTTTCGGCCTCCCGGCCGATGCCCGACCTTCTTGCCGGGCTCGATCTTGTGGCGCTTGCGACCGTCGCCGACGTCGCGCCATTGACCGGGCTAAACCGCGCCTTCGTCGCCAAGGGGCTCGCCTTGATGCGCGCGCGGGGACGCCCCGGACTTAGAATATTGGGCGACATTGCGGGAATAGCGGGACCGCCAACGCCCTATCATCTTGGTTTTCTGATTGGTCCGCGTATCAATGCCGGGGGACGGATCGGCGATGCCGCGCTTGGCACCAGGCTCTTGAGCCTAACCGATCTGGTGGAAGCCCGGCGCATCGCGGAAGCACTCGACCGGCTCAATCGCGAGCGCCGGGAGCTAGAGCGCGCC
>PEFW01000184.1 GCA_002890675.1 Candidatus Methylaffinis lahnbergensis | reverse complement strand
TACTAATGTCCACCGGCTCCGCTACGATCCGAAGTTGTAGGAATTCATTAGCTTGTAGACTCGTGGCTTGAAGCTTGAGCAGATCGTAATAATTGTCTAAGGTAAGCTTGGCGGCATGTGTTGTTGCCCCCTAAAAACCGGACACGGCCTCCCTGTTTGATTGCGTAGCGATGAACTCTCGCGGTGATTGATAGCGCAGAGCGCTGTGCGGGTGAACGGCGTTGTAGTGGCCGAACCAAAGCGGCAAGCTTTCGATGGCGGTCCTGGCGTCTGGCAAGAGATCGAGGCGGGCATAATCGCGCTTGATGGTTCGCACGAAGGCCTCTGCCATGCCGTTGGATTGCGGGCTAGTGACGGGCGTCGTTAGCGGCTCCAGCCCAATCTCGCGGGCGAAGGCTCTGGTCTCCTTGGCGATGTAGCCTGATCCGTTGTCGCTGAGCCATTCGATGGTCCGCGGCAGGCGATTGATCTGGCCGAAGCGAGATTCGACGGACGCGACCATAAGGTCGCGTACATCTTCCCCTTTGACGCCTTGCGTGGTCGCGACCCAAGCCATCGCCTCGCGGTCGCAACAATCAAGGGCGAAGGCGACACGCACCTTCTCGCCATTGTCGCATGCCAACTCGAAGCCGTCCGAGCACCAGCGCAGGTTTGAATGCGCGACGGCGATCTTGCCGTCGTGGCGGCGCGCGTCGGCCCCTCCGGCATGGCGCTGCAGCAACATCCCATGGGCCTTCATCACCCGATGGACGCGCTTGGCGTTGACCGGCGCTAGGCCTTTCTCGCGGCCCTCGCGCTTGAGCATCGCCCAGACGCGCCGATAGCCATAGGTCGGCTGATCGCCGATGATCGCCTTGATCCGGGCGACGAGATCTTCCTCCGGCGCGGGCGGGCGCCCAACCCTTTTAAGGGGCTTGGCGAGGGGAGCTTGGAGACCAGCGGCGATGTTCGATCGGGCGACGCCGAGCGCTTCACAAACGGCTTTCATCGGATACCGTCCTTGGGAGGCGAGAGCGCGCGCACGAGATGTTTTTTTTGGCCGCCGGCGAGTTCCAGAGCCTCCTTCAGGATCTCGGCCTCCATCGTCTTCTTGCCGAGCAGGCGCTGCATTTCCCGAAGCTGCCCTTGCAAGGCGCGGTAATCCGACGCTGGGACGACCTCCTCCTCTGCCCCTGCTGCTGTCAGCGCGCCCTGCGCCGCCAGCCGGCGCCAGCTAAACACCTGGTTGGGCGCCACGCCGTGACGGCGCGCCACCAAGCTGACCGTCACGCCTGGCTCATACGTCTCCGCCACAATCGCAATCTTCTCGGCCGCGGCCCAACGACGGCGTCGTTCAGGCCCGTGCAGAACCTCACCCTTCGCGTTGTTCCCAGTCATAGACACGACATTACTCCTACCCCTTAGCCAAGGGGCAGGCCGTGTCCGGTCAATTAGGGGGCTGGCTCACAAAGGCGTCATCGGAAACGATCCCTACCAACAGCTAACGCTATATGAGCCTGAGTTAGAGACTCATGTGTGCTTACTGTCGGAATCGAATCGCGCGGTGTGCGCGTTCATTGTCTCCGGCAGCGAGAGGCCGAATTCGGTTGTGGCCTTTGCGTCGCGGTGTCGCAAGGGACAAGGTTTTTTTATTCTGAATCGATTGTAATCATTGAAAAGTCTAGGGCCTGTCTTCAGTTGAGGCGAGAACGGATTGGAATCGGAGGGGGAACGTTTGGTGTTTCGGATTACGTGAGGGATTCCCGAATCAGCAGATGTCTGACTCGTGAGTGGTCGGCC
>PEFW01000183.1 GCA_002890675.1 Candidatus Methylaffinis lahnbergensis | reverse complement strand
CCGTCGGTTTTTGAGCTGAAATACATTGGTATTGGCGACATAACTCGGCGGCGCGGAGGTTATGAAGGGCCGATGCCCATGTGGCGGCGCCGGCTTCGTGGGCTCTTGTCGCGTTAGCCGTTGGTCGGCGGAATCGGGGTTATGAGGGGATTTCCGGACGACCCTGAGGGGTGTCATGGCCGGGCTTGTCCCCATAGGCGCTAACTTAGGGCGAAGGCGGTCATTTGGAGTTTTCGTTTTCTGGGGGGTTCGCGCAGGCGCGGGTGTTTTGCGAGGCGGATTTTGGCCTTGCGGAAACCGGTTGGCGGCCAGATGGCGGCGATGAGGCAACGAGCCAGGAGCGCGACGACCCGCCAGAGGGAGGGGGCCCTGGGCGAGCCGGATTCGGGCTGGGTTTCAGGGGGGAAAATCGCCCGTTTCGCCGGCTGAAGCCTCGACGAGGAGCGCAAAGAGCAGATGGGCGTGCAGCCAGGCGGAGGCGAGCGCGTCGCTTTTGGCTGGCAGGCGATCGATGCGAAGCAGCGACTTCATCCGCTTGAACGCCAGTTCGACCTGCCAGCGCAATCGATAGAGCGCCCCCAGACGCTCGATGGGAAAAGCCTCGCGTGGCAGGGAGGTGATCAGAATCAGGTGATCGGCGGCTTCAAGCGTGAGAGGATGGGTGCGATGTCGCTGGTCTTTGCGGCTCGCTCTTTGCGCGCTGGCCCGGGCGCGGGCCGCGACGTCGGGCGGTTTTTGGATCAGGACCAGGCGCATGGGCAGGGGCGCAAATGGCCCCCGCGCCTTATGGACGTTGACCGTCATGTCGACCCCGCGCCCCGGGCCCGGGCTTTGGAGAAAACATCAAGCCAATCAATGGGCTGGTTTTGTTCGTCACACAGACGAAGGCTGTTCCAGGTGGCCCTCACCAGCACGTCGGCGCCGGCCTCGCGGAGGCGACGCAAGCCATCGGGCTGAGGATAGCCGCGGTCGGCCAGATAGATCGCGCCGGCCTCGGGGGGCGTCCGATCCAGCCGTTCGCCCTGATCGAGACCGGTAATGCGAGCATCGGTCACCCGGCCGGCCGCTGGATCAAAAGCCAGATGCAGGCGAAAGGCCCGACCGCCCGGACCTTCGAGCCGGCTGGCGTCGACGATGCGGATTGGCCGCGTCGCGGAGTGGGGAACGCCCGTTTCGCCGGCCTCGCGTCCGCTCGCCAGAACGTCGGCGCACAGGGCCGATAGCCACCCCGAAGCGCCGCTGAGCCGCTTGAGCAACGCCACGTCCGAGGCCTCGCACACGCCGTCCGCGCTGGCGCTCGCCGCTAAGCTCCGCAGCGAAAGGCCGCCCGGCCCGTACATGAACGCCAGACGCAGCAAATCCGAGGCGCTCCGCACCTCACGCCGCCGAGCGAACGCACCATGTTCGCGCGCCGAAGCCGCAAGCCCAGCCTCGCCGCCAAACCGCGCGACGATCTCTCCCCACTCCGCCGAATCAAAACTGTCAGCCCGCATCCCGAGCTTGAATCACAATCCCAAACTCGCAGGAATCCCCTAAGTTAGCGCCTATGGGGTCAAGCCCGGCCATGACGCTTCGGGCCCGTCTCGCGCCGCCACAACATGCGGAATTTCTGTTGCCAACAGCTAACGCTATAAGAGCCTGCATTTTCTTGCTGAAATTCAGAATCCGTGGTACAACAATCGCCATCGGCCGGGTAGAGCCTGGCGTCACGCGGAGCGTGCTCCAACCGTCAGAACAGAGGTTGTATACAACCGGAGACAAGGGGCCAGGAATTTTTTTACTTGAATCGACCGTAACTCATTGAAAAGCCCCGATTCCAA
>PEFW01000182.1 GCA_002890675.1 Candidatus Methylaffinis lahnbergensis | reverse complement strand
TTTTCCGCCGGTTCCTTCACCGGCCCGGATCTCTGTCTCATCTTCGCTCCTTGAAAGGCTACGATGAGCCAGAAATCCTCCCTTCTTCAACCCGCCCAATCTGTCTCATAGGCGCTGACGCTGGACACGGCGCGTTTCCGGTCCCGGCTCACGTCGGGGAGCGCCCCATAGGAATAGGATAAAAATGTTTAAGTCTGGCACATTAGTAGAGGCATTCTTTGAAGGAGAAACACCAAAGTGGAAGTTGGCATATTTGATCGCCAGTTTCTCCGGTGAACGCTTTTGGGGTATTAAACTGGCAAGTAATGCCAGGCAGACCTCATTACTAGTCATGGAAACCGACATTCGCATACCAAGCGATGATCATGATTATTATCGCGGGTTTACTTACGGGGTCACTAACCGCGAATACATTACATCAGAATGCGATGCATGGCATAGGGGCTACATCATGGGCGTCGCGGCGCGCGTTGGCGGGTGACCTACGGATGCGGAATTATATCACCCCACATGAAAATAGGTATACCCCAGGGATTTTGCTGTAACATGACGGCTCGTTTGCCGGTAAGCGTACGCGGTCGCCCTTCGCCAAACATGAAATATGACTGGTTAAAATCATAAGTTGGGAACAATGGAAAGTCACCCGTAGTAAACCCGATAATCTCATCATTTGGTCCAACTATCTGATTGACTTCCACAAAATCGTTCCACCCAGCAGCATCGCCAGTTGCGCCGCCGACAGAGATACGGTTCCCGTCGCCGCCATCGGCCAGATGAAGCGTCCCTTTTCCAGACGCTTGGCGAACAAACACAGACCCTGACCATCCCACCACAACAACTTGATCAGATCGCCGCGCTTGCCCTTGAACGCGAACAGTGCGCCCGAATGCGGATCCTGCATCAAGACTTCCTGCACCATGACAGCCAGGCCATCAAAACCGACATCCACCGGATGACGACCTTGGCGAGGGTGAAGTTGCAGCTTTTTAAGGATTTTGGCAATGCCAAATCCTCGACACGAGGGCTCCCATGCACCCACACCGGTGACATCGGCGCGCCGAGCGCCGGAAATGCGGGTTTCGTTGTCATCCATGAATAGGGAACTGGCATGTTGAACCGGACGTAACAATGAACCGCGAAGAGATCACCGCGTTTTTGGGATCGCTGAAAAAACTACGCGACGGCTTAGACGATTTCAACTGCCAGCTCGCCGCCATTCGACGGCGCTGGGGTGCGGCTCGGGATGCTTTGCGAGGAAACCGCGGCTGCTTGTCCTGCCGCCGCGTTTGCCTTGGCGAATTTCAAGTTGCGCCGGCGATTATGGCTCTAATACACGCCAGGGCCGGCGCGCGTATTATGGCCCCTGCCCGCACTTTGACCGCGCACAATGTCGCGCCACCCCCCGGACGAATTCCTTCTGATCATCGATCTTGCGATCGACGGCGGTTTCGAGCGTAGGCCAATCCTTCACGCGCTTAGTGTAGTCGATCACCGCAGCGATCGGCCCGCTACGCATGCGCACCGCGCCTCGATGCCCCGCTTCAAGTAAGGCGCGAGGGCACATCATGGGACTTCGGACAGCGCGTAAGCGGCAATATGGAACATCACGTCCAAAGCGCGCGACGTAGTTCCATTGAAGGGTTAGTCGCCTCGCCTTTCGTTGCATTAAATATCCCCCTTACATGCAATGAACTCGCGGACACGGAGGAAGAGGGCCTGATCGTTGCCGGTCTTGACGGGGAGATCCTTCACCTCAGCCCGCAAGCCGAAAGGCTGCTTCTTCTGGCCTGTTATCCGCAATTTTCCCCGGAAGCGCTACGGCGCGACGCAGGCCACATTGTTCTGCCGCCGCCGGTCGTGCGCATATG
>PEFW01000181.1 GCA_002890675.1 Candidatus Methylaffinis lahnbergensis | reverse complement strand
TGCAGCGTTTGCAGGCGGTCCTTCCCTTCAACCCGCAGCATCTCGATGCGGTCTCTCCCGATCTCGCCTTCAATACGTCGGTGAGCTTCGTCACCAACACCAATTGGCAATCCTACACGCCCGAGACGACGATGAGCTATCTGACCCAGATGGCCGGGCTCACCGTGCATAATTTCGTATCCGCCGCGACCGGGATCGCGCTCGCCATCGCCCTCATCAGAGGCTTTGCCCGGCGCTCGGCGCGAACCATCGGCAATTTCTGGGTCGATATGACCCGCACCGTTCTCTATGTGCTTTTGCCGATCTCGATTGTTGTCGGACTTTTTTTCGTTTGGCAAGGCATGCCGCAAAATCTGGGTGGCTACGTCGACGCGACGACGCTCGAAGACGCCAAACAGGTGATCGCCCAGGGTCCGGTGGCTTCGCAGGAAGTCATCAAAATCATGGGCACCAATGGCGGCGGCTTCTTCAATGCCAATTCGGCGCATCCTTACGAGAACCCCAACGCGCTCACCAATTTCGTCCAGTTGGTGCTGATTTTTTCGATTGGCGCGTCGCTCACCAATGTGTTCGGCCGGATGGTCGGCAAGGAGCGCCAGGGCTGGGCGATCTTCGCGGTCATGGGTATTCTGTTTTTGGCCGGCGTGTTCACCGTCTACGCCACCGAAAGCCACGGCAATCCGGCTTTCGCGAGCCTGCCCATCGATGCCGCGCCAAGCGCGCTTCAGGCCGGCGGCAACATGGAGGGCAAGGAGGTGCGGTTCGGCATGACCAATTCGTCGCTCTTCACAACCGCCACGACCGACGCCTCCTGCGGCGCAGTCAACAATATGCACGATAGCTTGTTGCCGCTCGGCGGCATGGTGCCGATGGTCAATATCATGCTGGGCGAGATCATCTTCGGCGGCGTCGGCTCGGGCCTATATGGGATGCTGCTCTTCGCGATCGTCGCGGTCTTCGTCGCTGGGCTCATGGTCGGCCGCACCCCGGAATATCTCGGCAAAAAACTCGAGGCGAAAGAAGTCAAGATGGCGATCCTCGCCATTCTCATCCTGCCCTTGTCGATGCTCGGCTTCACGGCGATTGCAGTCGTAGTTACGCCGGGCCTCGCTGGCCTCGCCAATTCCGGGCCGCACGGCTTTAGCGAAGCGCTTTATGCCTATGTTTCGGCCACCGGCAACAATGGCAGCGCCTTCGCCGGGCTCAGCGCCAACACGCCTTTCTGGAACACGACGCTTGGCCTCGCCATGTGGATCGGCCGCTTTCTGCTTATCGTACCGATGCTCGCCGTCGCCGGATCGCTGGCGAGCAAGAAGATCGTGCCAGCCTCGGCTGGAACTTTTCCGACGGATGGCGGGCTTTTCATCGGTCTACTGATCGGCGTGATCTTGATCATGGGCGGTCTTATTTACTTCCCCGCCCTGGCGCTTGGCCCGATCGAGGAGCATCTCGCGATGCGCGCCGGCAGTCTCTTCTAACCGCCGCGGATCATTGCCTGGCGGGGTGAACCCCGCCCTTTGGCCGGAAACACGGTAAAACAAGACAGAAATGTTTCACGTGAAACATTTCTGGTGAACCCGAGGCACAACCAATGAAACAAAGAAACCCGCAACGCAGCGTGCGCTCCTTGTTCGATCCGGCGATCATCCGTCCAGCGATCTGGGGGGCGTTTCGTAAGCTCGACCCGCGGCTCATGATCCGCAATCCGGTCATGTTCGTCCTCGAGATCGTGAGCGTGCTGACGACGATCCTCTACTTGCGCGACCTTGTGACAGGGGTAGACGCGACCGCGTTGAAATTCACGTTGCAGATTTGCCTCTGGCTCTGGATCACGTTGCTTTTTGCGAATTTCGCGGAAGCCGTGGCCGAGGGCCGCGGCAAGGCGCAGGCCGCGACCTTGCGCAAGGCGCGCACCGACACGCGGGCGAAACGGCTCATCGATCCTT
>PEFW01000180.1 GCA_002890675.1 Candidatus Methylaffinis lahnbergensis | reverse complement strand
AGCTCGTTCGCGGCCAGGTCTGGCCTCAGCGTCCCCGCCCGCTCTAACTGAGCCAGTGCCTCTTCGTAGCGTTCCAGAGCTGATAGCGCCTTGCCGAGGTTGGTCTGGGCCTCGGCGAATCCGGGCCTGATCCCCACTGCCTTCTCGAACCATCCAAGGGCTTCCGGAAACCGCCTCGCAGCGTGCAGCGCAGCGCCGAGATTATTCATTGCCTCGGGGTAGTCGGGGCTTATCGCGAGGGCCCTTTCGTAACAAGTGTGGGCTTCGTCACGGCGGTCGAGAGCAACGAGGGTAAGCCCCAGATTGTTGTGGGCGATCGCGTAGCGTGGGTTGAGGGCGATAGCCTTCTCAAAACACGCCGCCGCCTCGCGATGGCGGCCGAGGGTATGAAGCGCCAGGCCGAGGTTGTTGCGGGTTTCCGCGGCCTCGGGCAGCCGTTCGGCGGCCTTACGCAGCAGCGTGACCGCGCTTTCCAGCTTGCCTTGCTGGGCATGGATCACGCCGAGGAGCTGAAGCGCACCGAGATGCCCGGGGTCGCGATCGAGGATTGACTGATAGAGCCCCGCCGCCTCGTCGGTCCGCCCTCTCTGCTGCTGCGATAGGCCCTTCTCGAAGACCCGCGTGAGCTCGGCAGATGTCCGCGAAATCAATGGAAATTCGTCCTTTCTCAGCTGATGCCAGTATCTTTATCTTCACGGGTTAAGGTGGCATCAACAATTTCGTCGGCCAACGCCCGGGGGTGTCGGAAAATGCGGCGGATCGGCTGTGGGTGGCTTCGCAGTTTTCGACGCCTGATAAGTCAAGCGCTTATCCCATGTCGTCGGTCGAAGCGCTGCATGTTTGTCTCTAAGGAACCAATTCGGCAACCTGCCGACGCGGCATGTCGGAAAACTTTACGACAAAATCGGACCGTTTGGACAAATCTGCAGAAAAATCGTCGGAAAATTTTACGCTCTGGCGCGAGCCTTCTGATCATTTTCGACAAGCGATTGAACTTTCTAAGGATTTTTTTGTGGCACGTTAATTGCGTTGACTATGCCGAGGCTTCGGATGAGGGAGGCGGGTATCATGAAGAAGCAGCTTTTGGCGACGACTAGTGCCGCGGCGCTCATGCTCGTCGTTCAGGTCACCGGGGCCCAAGCTAGCACCAAAGTGGCTAGTATCTTTGGCGTGTACGATGCTCAGTGCGCGAGTTTTGATTGCACGCTGGGCACCGGCAACACCGCGGTGCTTTTCCGAACCGGAAGCGGCGACAGCGCGTACCCCCAGGGATACGACACGCCGAGCCTTTTCATCGACAACCCGACCGCTAATCCGATGACGGGTGTGACCCTCACGTTGACCGGTTACCAGGGCCTGAACAACGGAAAAGTCAGCGCGATCAGTCTACCGAACATTGCCCCGGGAACGATCCTCGACGTGGATTGGAGCGACGTTCAGGCGCAAGGGAATCTCTTCAGCTTCGACTATGACGATTCCTACGGCCATACCCAGTCGAACGCCAACTGCATCGTCGGACAGGCCGATTGCGCGCTGGTCGGCAATTTTGACGTGAAGTTTGCAGCCACTTTAAACGGCGGTCCGATCGCGGCGACCTTCAGCCCCGACAACACTCAGGACGGCGGAAACGTGGCCGGGGCGTTCGTCGGGTGGGAGGGGCTCGATCCGACCGGCCTATCCGAAACGAATTTCGACGCCCACACGAGCACCATCTCGGGCCCGCTCGCCTTCATCTTTACCGGAACGACCGGCAACCAGAAGGTACCGGAGCCGGCGACACTGTCCCTGCTCGGTGCCGGTTTGGGCGCGCTCGCCTTGGCGCGCCGGCGCCGCAAGACGCCCACGTAAAGAATCCGACAGATTTCGCGTCAACGGCGGCGGCCCCACAGCAGGGAGCCGCCGTCCTCATTTAGGCCGGCGCTGCATTCTGCGGTAACGAGGAAGCGATGCCTTTTGCACCCGTGGAACGGCGGCGGGTGGCGGCATCGTTCGATGGCAGGACGACGACACCGGAT
>PEFW01000018.1 GCA_002890675.1 Candidatus Methylaffinis lahnbergensis | reverse complement strand
GGCGCATTTCCTCGCGCGGGGCGACGTTTGCGACGTCCATGTCGCGGGTCTTCCACATCCAGCCGACCAAGGCGAGGAAGGAGATCAATTCGACCGGCTCCTCGATGTAGAGAATGGTCATCCAGTAGGTGGTGAACTCGGGTGCGAACGAATCGAGCCCCGCGAATTGGCCGAAAACCTGCTCGTAGATACGAACGCCGATATAGAAGGCGTTGATCGCGATCGTACCCAGAATCAACGGCATCCCGTTGAAAAGGGGCGCCTCGGCGACGGCCGCGGCCTCGCCGGTGTGCGCAGTTCCTGTTACTAAGCTCATGTCACTTGCCTCTTTGCTGTGCTGTTGAGGATTAAGACCGGGTTTTGCCGTGGACACACGGGGCGCCGCCCAACGCGGGGTCGGCGCCAATGAGATCGATGGCGCCAAAAACCAGCCTGTCTCCAGTTCCTGGTTTAGAGCCAGCCATGAGACGGGACAATATACCGGCGGGGGGGTCGATAGCTACCTGTATGGGTAGGTGTTACCTACCTCTATAGGCTGGTAGCGGTCGATCTTGCAACTGGCCCATTCGACCGCAGCGCCGCGACACCCCCCGTGATGGCGTAATGGTAAGAATAACTATAAGCACTAATAATAACTATTTGCATTCAGCCCTAAAGATGATGCATATATCAGAAGAAATTTACGCACATATCAAGACATTATCCGCAATAATACTTTGCTATTGTCCATTTGAATATATTTTTCAGTTCGATCCGAGGCCGGTCGGTCAATTTAGCCGCCCTGTTAATCATCTATACTCTTTCTGCCGATCGCCGGCCGTCGGCGCCGCAAAACGAAGAGCCCGCGCAGGCGTCGCCTGGTTGACCGGAATGCTCGCCGGTCCAAAGGCATGGGCGGAGGTTCGGCACGGCGGCCCGTAGCGTTCCCGCACCGTCTTCCAGAACCGTAACGGAGCGCGGAGCGCCGAGACATGGCGCTCGCGCAAACCTTTCGAATATTCATCGGCGCGAAATCGGTTAGAACCTGTCCCATGCGGCTGCGATCGAAGATGAGTTCGACAGGGGACACCCCGGGCGAAAGACAATGGCGGAAAGTTGGCGCGCTTGGGCGCGGGGCTTGGCACGGCTTCGCGGGCGCGAAAATTCGCTTTGGCGCCGGGGCGGGCCTTTGCCTCGCCATTTTTTTCACAGGGTCCGTGGTGGCGCTTGCGCCCGCGAGCAGCTTGCGAGCGGCGGACGGGCTTTGCCCGGGCGAGGGCGGCACCAGCGGTGGGGTCGTCTCGGTCGACGAACGGCTCGAATTGACTCTCGAAAGCGGCATTCGGCTCAAAATGGCCGGCGTCGATCCGCCGCGCCCGACGCCGGGCGATCCCGATCTCGACGTTCGTGCGCGAGACCGGCTTGCCCAATGGCTCGTTGGGAAAGACATCCTGTTTCGCCCGCTCGAACCGGGCCCCGATCGCTGGGGGCGCGTCGTTGCCTTCGTCTTCGCAGCCGCGCCGGAGGCTCCAAATCGGCCGGGACCGGCGCGCTTGCCGGTCGGCGAGGCGCTCATCGATGCCGGCCTCGCGCGCTATGAACCAAGCGCGGCGGCGCGCCCTTGCCGGAGCGCCCTCCTCGCCGCGGAGGCCGGTGCGCGATCTTCAGGGCTTGGCCTTTGGGCCGATCCGTATTATGCGATCATCGCCGCGGCCGACCGCCTGTCCTTCGCCGAGAAGGCTGGCTCGTCCGTTATCGTCGAAGGCCGGATTACCGGGGTCGCCAGCCGGAGGCCGCGCATAACGCTCTACTTTGGGCCACGCCAGGGCTGGGATTTTTCGGTCACCATCTTGCCACGCAACCGCGAAACATTCGAGACGGCTTATTCGAGTCTTTCGGGCTTGACCGGCCAAACCGTCCGCGTGCGGGGACTTCTCGATATCCGCTTCGGACCGCAAATCGAGATCTCGGACCCTGACGAGGTGGAGGCGGCGGGGCAAGGGCAAGACGCAGCCGCAGGCTCCCCTGCACCAAGATAAGGCGCCAGCGCGAATGGAGTTTTCCGCGAGCATCGCCGGTTCGAGGCGAACGAAAAACAGTTCCGGGCCAGGCGCGCGCCTGGCGGCCGCGGGGGTCGTAGCGCTTCTTCTATCCGCCTGCGCCGCGATGGAGCCACAAGACAGCACACCCTTCAACGCGGTGGTGCCGGTGCCGCTGCCCCGCGCACCTGCCGCCGACTCGAAGATAGCGGCGGAACACCGGCGCATGATCGCCTTGTTCGACGGCGAGTACAGATATCCTCCAGCCGAAGCCTACCTGAACGAAATTCTCGTCAAGCTCGCCAACGCCGACGAACGCGCGGCCGAACCATATAAAGTGACGATCCTGAATTCGCCGATCGTCAACGCCTTCGCGCTGCCGCCCGGCGAGCTCTATGTGACGCGGGGCCTCTTGGCGCTCGCCAACGATGCCTCGGAAGTCGCGGCCGTGATGGCGCATGAGATTGCCCACATCACCGCCAAACACGCCTTGCAGCGCGAGGAACAAGAAAAACGCGCCGCGGTGATCAGCGAGGCCGCGAGTGTGATCCAGAGCAAGCAGAAGAGCCAAGAGGTCGAGGCCCTGGCGCAACGCACCATCGCGAGCTTTTCCCGCCAGCAGGAACTCGAAGCCGATCAGATCGGCATCCGGGTCGCGGCAAAGGCCGGCTTTGACCCATATGGCGCGGTCCGCTTCCTTAACGCTCTCGGGCGCTCGGCGGCGCTACGCAGCTCGCTCATGGGCCGCTATGCGGGCGCCGGCACGCCGGATCTATTGGCGACGCATCCCTCCACCCCGGAGCGGGTCGCGCAGGCGATCAACGCCGCGCGCCAGATCGGCGCCCCGGGCATCGGCACGACCGGCCGGGCGTCCTATCTCGCCGCGATCGACGGCATGACCTTTGGCGACGATCCCGCCGAAGGGGCGATCCGCGGCCGCAAGTTCTTGCACGGGCGGCTCGGTTTCGCCTTTCTCGCTCCCGAAGGGTTTGTTCTCGAAAACGCTTCCCAGGCCCTTCTCGGCATCAAGGCCGGCGGTGCCGAAGCATTGCGCCTCGACAGCGTCAGTGTGCCATCGGCGACGCAGCTTGCGGCCTATATGGCCACCGGCTGGATCGACGGCCTGATCGACAGTTCGATCGAAACCGCCGAAGTCAATGCCATGCCGGCGGCTATCGCCACCGCAAACGCCGGCGAATGGAAATTCCGTCTCGCGGTGATCCGGTTCGAACCGGATCGCGTGTACCGGCTGATTTTCGCGACGCGCGTGCTGACGGACGAGGCCAAGCAACGCTTCCAGGCATCGATCGATTCCTTTCATCATGTCTCGGCGGACGAGGTCAAAGCCGTGCGACCTTTGCGCCTCGCGATCAGTGTGGCCAAGGCCGGGCAAACCGCCGAGGCGCTCGCCGCGCAAATGGCCGTTCCGGAGCGCGCGCTCGACACTTTCCTGCTCATCAACGAGCTCGCGCGCGGCGAGCCCCTACAACGCGGCGAAAGCTATAAGATGGTCGTCGAATAGGAATCGAAAGATCGTTTTGGGCGAGGATGAGTTTGAGCAAGGCCGATCCCGCCTTTATCGGCGACGTTCTCGTCGATGGGGCAGCGTGGACCGGCGGTGGCCATGGCGGTGGGAAGGAGATTTTGGGCTTCGTGCAGTAACGCGGGCGGCAAGTTGCTTACCTTATGAGTGGCCGCCACAGGTCTGAGGGTTGCCGATTTTAAGCAGGCATCGCATGGGGTGGAATGAGCTAGCGTTCGCGCTCAAGGAGGTGGCCTTCTCCTCCTCGGCGTCGGCGGCATCGTTTCCTCCCTGTAGTCTCAAGGCATAGCTTAGATTTCTGTGAGCAGTCGCGTCATGTGGATCGAGTTCGACCGCCTCGCGGTACTCAACGATCGCCTTGTCAAACTCGATGTGCGCTCGTCGGTATGGCCGTTATTGTGCCGCTTGCGCAGGGCATTGCCCAGATTGCAGTGAGCAAGAGCGAAACGAGGATCGAGATCAATCGCATTGTGATACTCGTTGATCGCGTCGTCGGTCTTGTGCTGATCGCTGTGAGCATTGCTACTCGTTGATCGCGTCGTCGGTCTTGTGTTGATCGTACAGAATGTGGCGGCGGATTGGCAATGCGGCGTGCTTTCGCGGCGGCTAGTACTACAGTTGTACTCGCCACTTTAGATTCGCGACGGGGTGAGGTTTTTCGGGTTGGGCCGGCGCCACAAACCGGCCCTATGCCGTCCCTTCCAAACTTTCGAGATCGGCGATCATTCCCTCGATCATTTTCAGCCCGATCTGCCAGAAAGAGGGATCGCGCGCGTCAAGCCCAAACGGCGCGAGCAATTCGGAATGATGCTTGGTACCGCCCGCCGAAAGCATAGCCAGATAACGTTCGGCAAAACCTTCCCGTGCGCCCTGATAGACGCCGTAGAGGGAATTCACGAGACAATCGCCGAACGCATAGGCGTAGACATAAAAGGGCGAGTGGACGAAATGCGGAATATAGGCCCAATAGCTCTCGTAGCCGGTCCCAAGCTCGATTCCCGGCCCGAGGCTTTCGGCTTGTTCGCTCATCCATAGGCCGCAGATTTGCGCCGCCGTCAGCTCGCCGTTGCGCCGTTCGATATGCAGCTTGCGCTCGAAGGAATAGAAAGCGATCTGCCGTACCACCGTATTCAGCATATCCTCGACCTTGGCGGCGAGCATGGCGCGCCGCTTCGCGGCACTTGTCGTGCGCAACAGCAAAGCGCGGAAGGTCAGCATCTCACCGAAGACAGAGGCGGTTTCGGCCAAGGTTAGCGGCGTCGGCGCCATGAGTGCGCCATTGGGGCCGGCCAAAACCTGATGCACGCCATGGCCGAGTTCATGCGCGAGGGTCATCACATCGCGCGGCTTGCCCTGATAGTTCATCAGCACGTAAGGATGCGCGGAGGGCACCGTTGGATGCGCGAAGGCGCCCGGTTGCTTGCCCGGCCGCACCGGCGCATCGATCCAGCGCTCGTCGAAGAAGCGCTTGGCGATGTCCGCCATTTTCGGCGAGAACGCATCATAGGCATCAAGCACGATGTCCCGCGCGTCGTCCCAGGGATAGGTCTTGGCCGGGACTTGCGGTAGCGGCGCGTTGCGGTCCCAATGTTTGAGCGCGGGCTTGCCGAACCATTTGGCCTTGAGCCGGTAATAGCGGTGCGAGAGGCGCGGATAGGCGGCGCGCACGGCGGCAACCAGCGCATCGACGACCTCGCGCTCGACCCGATTGGCGAGATGCCTTGCGTCCGCCACGTCGCTAAAACCGCGCCAGCGATCGGAAATCTCCTTGTCCTTCGAAAGCGTGTTGGTGATGAGCGCGAAGGTCCGGAGGTTTTCCTTGAGGCCCGCGCCAAACGCGATCGCGGCCTTTTCCCGGGTTTTTTCGTCCGGGTCCTGCATCAGATTGAGCACCGGCTCGATCGCTAGCTGCTTGCCATCGACGTTGAAGCGCATGCCCGCGATGGTCTCGTCGAACAGCCGGTTCCAAGCGCCATAACCGGTGATCGATTTTTCATGGAACAGTTTCTCGAGCTTATCCTCGAGCTGGTAAGGCTTGCCCTTGCGGATGTCTTCGAGCCACGGCTTATAATGCTTGAGCAGCCCCGCCGCCACTTTCGCCGCGAGAGCGTCGTCGAGCCGGTTCAATTCGAGCTCGAAGAACAGAATATCGGAGGAAGCGTCGGTGACTTTCTCTTGCGCGTCGCCATAAAATTTCATCCGCGCCGGGTCGGTGGTATCCTCGGCATAGACGAGCCCGGCATAGGCCATGATGTGCCCCAAAAGCTCTTCCACCGCCTCGTAGCGCTGGATCGCTTCGAGAAGCCCCGCCCCAGATGCATTCTTGGCCAGCGCTTCGAGCTTGCCTTTGTAGGCGGCGTCGAAGCCTTTGCATTCGGCGGCCGCCTTGGCGAGGTCGCTCTCAAAGGCCGGCGAATCCATGGAAGGGTAGAGGTCTGCCAGGTTCCATTGCGGCAAGGCACCGAGATCGTCGGTTTGTCGCGGCTTAGCGCTGGTTTGCGCCTTGCGGAAAATGCCGAGGGGCTTGTTCGAGCGCATGCGCGGCATGGGAAACCCCAATCCTTGAAAGTTGTAGGGGAACGAAGTCATAGCGGATCGCCCCGCGCGCGATCAATTGGGTAGCCCGCATTATTTCGTGACCGGCGGGCAGGACGCGGGCAGCCATCCACAAGTGGCGGTCGCCCTCGCCGCCAAAATGGCGCATGTCGCCTGGGCGGCGGCGGCGAAGAAGGAGAATTACCGCGCCGTTGCGGCCTGACCGATCGGACACGCCAGGAACGTTGGACAGGCGATTGGGAAGGGTGAAAGACGAACGTTGCAACAAGGCCATGCCGGGGATCGGAACAACCCGTGCCGGCCAGCGCGGCAAGGCGCGATGGAACGAACAGGGATCCGATCCGCGACACGCATCGGGGCCAGCCGCCAATCCAGCGGCGCAAAAGGCCGAACAGATGGCGGCAACAAATGGGCAACGCGTTAGCATTGGCCAAGCTATGTGGCCCGCAAAGCGTCATGTCCACGGCCTTCGCACTGCATTCTTTGCCGGCCCAGCGCCGGCGGCCTGCATGGTATATATATTATTAAGTATATTCATAAATATATTTTCATGCGTATTAATTAGATATTAATGTTATTAAAAAGTAAATTACTTCAAGCTAACAACTATTCGTCGTGATAATCTTCGTATAAAGATGTAAAGCTACTTTAATCTTGCACAAACACGCGAAGCTTCCCAATTTCGGCCAGATTCACGTTGCTTAATTCGTTAGGTTGCATAGTTTCGCTTGAAATTGGAACGTCCGAAAGGGACCAAACCATGATTCGCAGATTTCTCGTGCCGGCAGCAGCACTGGCCGCCGTCGCCGCGCCGGCCTTCGCGGCCGACCTGGCGCCGCCGCCAGTCGCACCCCCCCCGCCGGTTCCACTCTTCACCTGGGCCGGCCTCTACCTCGGCGGCCAGATCGGCTATGGCTGGGGCACCGACACCCTCACCGTCTTTCCGCGCGGCTTCGGCACTAACTTCACTCCGAACGGCGTGGTCGGCGGCGCCCATATCGGCTACAATCTGCAGTTCAACCAATTCGTCGCCGGGCTCGAAGGCGATGTCGAGGGAACGAGCATCGACTCATCCTTCAGCCCCGGCGGCGTGCTCTACAGTACGCGCATCCCCGTGCAGGGATCGATTCGCGGCCGGGTCGGCGTCGCATTCGACCGGGCACTTCTCTACGCGACGGGCGGCGCCGAATTCGCGGGCTTCAATACGAGCGAGAACGGCTTCCCCGGCTTCGACCAAAACTCGACAACCCGCACCGGCTGGACCGTCGGTGGCGGCATCGAATATGCCGTCACCGGCAATTGGTCGATCCGGGCCGAATACCGCTACGCGGATTTCGGCCACCTCACGGACCCCACGCCCTTCACCTTCGGCTTCGGCTCCTTCGTCATTCATCATGAGACCGAAAACGCCGTTCGCGCGGGTTTCAGCTACAAATTCGATCCGTTCGGTGGGGCTCCCATCGCCGCGCAGTATTGAGTGTGTCGCCGAGTGCAAACGATCCCGGCTGGAAGCAAAAACCGGACCGGGATTATGGCAATGGCACCGTCTGTTGCGGATAAGTCACGGGGAGGGAAATTCGGCATTTTTGAAGCGGATTTCAGCTTCCTAGCAATGATAAAGGCGTATTTTGTCCATGCGCTAGTGCTAATCGCGAGCCCTAATCGTAAACCTTAGACCCTTAGAACCTCGAAAGGACGAATGCTATGTATCGTAAATTTCTCCTGGCATCGGTTGGTGCCATCGCTCTCACCGGATCGGCGGCCTTCGCGGCCGATCTTCCTTCCCGCGCGCCGCCGCCGGTCTATCTGCCGCCGCCCCCCATCTTCACCTGGACCGGCTTCTATATCGGCGGCCAGGTCGGCGGCGCCTGGGGTACCGGAGGCAGTAGCTTCACTGCATTTGACGCAGTGACGGGCAGGTTTGTCGATGCCTCCTTCGGCGGTGGTAACCCGAGCGGGGTGATCGGTGGCGGCCATATCGGCTTCGATTATCAAATCCCCACCTGGAATTGGTTTTCGTCGTCAGGCGTAGTCATCGGTGTCGAAGGATCGGTCGACGGGTCCAGCCTAAGCAAGACCACTACGGTCACCCTCCCTGGTATCTTTTTGAACAACGGCTTTGCGACGGCGCGTACGAGCGCCGACATCCAGGGTTCGATTCGCGGCCGCCTCGGCATTGCCTGGGACCGCGTCCTGGTCTACGCCACCGGCGGCGTCGCCTTCGGCGGCATCAACAGCGACATCCAGGTTAACGGCGTCGACGCGGCAGGCGTGCCCTTCTTCGGGCAAAGGAACCGTTCGAACGACCGCACCGGCTGGACGGTCGGCGGCGGAATCGAATATGCCCTCACCCCCAATTGGTCGGTCGGGGCCGAATACCGCTTTACCGATTTCGGCACTATCAGTAGGTCGGCTTCGCTGGCCGACGGCAGTTTTATCAGCTTGTCGCGTACCCTGCAGGAAAACCAAGTGCAGGCCCGGTTCACCTACCTGTTCAACACTCCGCCTCCCCCTCCGATCGTCGCGAAATATTAAGCCTCTTGCTCCAACTTCAACACAAACAAAACCCGGCCTCACGGCCGGGTTTTTTTGCCGCCGCGCGGTATTGAGCCTCCGGTTTGCGGCCTGCAAACGGCGCCAACCCTGTTGCGGATAGGACACTGCGCGGAAAATTCCGCGATTGTCGCACGAATGTCACACGCCAAGCCATCGAAAGGCGTACGCTCCGCCGGCTTCAATCTCCGGAAAGGACAAAGCGCATGTGTCGTAAACTTCTCTTGGCGTCGGCCGGTGCCATCGCTCTCACCGGATCGGCGGCGATGGCGGCCGAGCCGCCGGTCTATCCGCCGCCGCCGCCGATCTTCACCTGGACCGGCGTCTATCTCGGCGGCCAGATTGGTTACGCCTGGAGCAACGGCTCCAATAACTTCAACGGATTTGATCCGTTTTTTAATCGCGGTCGAGGCGTCTTTCTCGATAGCTCCGCCGGCGGCACGCCGAACGGGGTGATCGGCGGTGCTCATGTCGGATACAATTATCAAATCCCCAGCTGGAATTGGTTTTCGTCGTCAGGCGTAGTCATCGGTCTCGAAGGAACGGTCGATGGGACCAGCCTGAGCAATACCGCCATCGCAGTATTCCCTGATGGCAGCAATGTGTCGGCGAGCTCGACCGCCAACATCCAGGGGTCGATTCGCGGCCGCATTGGCATTGCATGGGACCGCGCCTTGATCTATGGCACCGGCGGTGTTGCCTTCGGCGGTTTCGAAACCAACGTGCGGTTTAATGGCACCGACTTTGCCACAGGCGCGCCCTTCTTCGCCAGTGGCAGCATTTCGAGCACCCGCACCGGCTGGACGGTTGGCGGCGGCATCGACTACGCCATCACCAACAATTGGTCGATCTTTGGCGAATACCGCTATACGAATTTCGGCTCCATCAGGGAAAACGATTTTGGGCAGCTGCCCGGGGGCTTTACGTTCGAGGGGAGCCGTCGGCTACAACAAAACCAGGTGCAGGTCGGCTTCAGCTATAAATTCGACATTTATACTCCCCCTCCGATCGTCGCAAAATACTAAGCCAAGCATCGCCGTTTGGCTTTATCCCTCGCAAAGCAAAACCCGGCCCCATGGCCGGGTTTTTTTGCCGCCGCGGTCTTGTGGCGCCCCATCCGTGGCATTCCCGCCACAGTCGCCGGAATAACGCCGTGCATGAGCTAATAATGGTTGCGGGCGCGCCACAACGGCGTAGTTGTTTGGAAGTTCATTTTTCAAGGGAGAAAACCCCATGCGCCGTCAAATCCACATGGCATCGGTTGGCGCCATCGCCATCGCCATCGCCGGTTCGGCCCTCGCGGCCGAGCCACCGGTCTATACGCCGCCGCCGCCGCCGCCGCCGATCTTCACCTGGTCTGGCCTCTATTTGGGCGTCCAGGTCGGCTACGCCTGGGGCAGCGATCCCGTCGATGAAGTGGATGTGCTTACCCCTAGGTTTGCCAACAATGCCTTTTTCAACCTTCAGCCGAAAGGGGTCCTCGGCGGCGCCCATGTCGGCTATAATCTGCAATTCACCAACTGGAATTGGCTTTCGTCGTCAGGCGTAGTCATCGGTCTCGAAGGATCGGTAGACGGCTCTAGTCTCTCCGGGACAAGAACGTCGGCATCGGGGTTGACGATGCGCCTGCGCACGGAAACGCAGGGTTCGCTCCGCGCCCGTATCGGCCTCGCCTGGGACCGCCTCCTCATCTACGGCACCGGCGGCGCCGCTTTCGCCGGCTTCGACGATAATTACGTGACCGTGTTCGGCACGCCTTTCTTCGTGGACGAGCAAGATTCGAAGACCCGCACCGGCTGGACGGTCGGCGGCGGCGTCGACTACGCCATCACCCCCAATTGGTCGATCGGGGTCGAATACCGCTACTCCGATTTCGGCCGTACCACGGACTACCCCGCTGTCTTCGTCGGCACCGTACCCACCGACGGCAACGTATTCTTCACCCATCATCTGACCCAAAACCAGGTTCAAGCCAGATTTACCTACTTATTCAGTACCCCGGCTCCGGTCGTCGCCAAATATTGACTCGGCCTTTCCCGGCTCCCGCTTTTCTCCTGCGCGCCTCCTGCACGACAAAACTAAACCCGGCCTTGCGGCCGGGTTTTTTGGTGCTCTCGCGAAAGGCAATATGACGGTTTCGCCAGCTTTCCGTTGCGTTTCCGCCACAGTGAGCCGGATAACGCGGTGCATAGGCCAAAACCGGTTGAAGACCGGCGCAAACCGCGTAACCTGCCAAAGTGTTAACTTAACGTCCTTCGAGGAGGCAAAACATGTTACGCCGCACTCTCTTGGCATCGGCGGGCGCCATGGCGCTCACAGGTGCGGCCCTCGCGGCCGAACCCGCCCTCGCCCCGCCGCCGGTCATTCCGCCCCCGCCGCCGGCCTGGACCGGCCTCTATGTCGGGTTCAATGCCGGCGGGACTTGGAGCAACAGCACCACGATCCATACGACTACGGAAGACATTGTTGGCAATCCCGGCGTCGTTGGGGGGCCAGCTTTTGGCGTAGCATCTGCTGACCTCGCGACCGGCAGCATATCCCCCGTGAATCACAGTGGCTTCATTGGCGGTGGCCAGGTCGGCTACAACTACCAGTTCAACAATAGCTGGAGCAGCTGGGTCGCCGGAATCGAGGCGGATATCCAGGGCGTCGCCGCCAGCAACAGCGCACACCTTGTGTTTGGCCAGGCGTTCGTGCCGGGTTTCGCGGGTTCTCCGATAGACCAGAACTTGTCTTCCAGCATGACAGGAGATTTCCTCGGCACCGTGCGCGGCCGGTTGGGCTTTACGATTATCCCGACTTTGCTTTTCTACGGAACCGGCGGTCTCGCGTATGGTCAGACGGATTCACGCACCAGTATCACGCAGATCGTGGAAAACGATCCAGCCTTGCCTAATCACTATTCCTCTTTCGGCAGCATTTCCAATTCGCGTGTCGGCTGGACGGCAGGCGGCGGCGGCGAATGGTTGTTCGCCCCAAATTGGAGCGTCAAGGTCGAATACCTCTATTACAATCTCGGCAGCGTGTCATACGGCCTCACCCCGTTGCAGAATTTCAATACCGCAGGGACGCTCTTTACCGACGGCGCTCCCTTCTCTAGGGCAAGCTTCAGGGGCAATATCGTCCGCGCCGGCTTGAACTATCACTTCAATTTTACTCCGCCTCCGGTTGTCGCCAAATACTAAGATCGAAGCGAAGCAACTCCTTTCGGGCAAACTTAAGAACCCGGCCACGCGGCCGGGTTTTTTGGTGCTCGCGCGGTTAGCAATAGGGCGGTTCAGCCAGCTTTCCGTCGCGTTTATATTGACCCAGGCGGTGTTCACGTCCGGCTCGCCCAAGGGCACCTGGACCGCGCCCTCGCAGGTTCAGACTCTGACGGAGTCGGTCCTGTCGGCGGGAGCCAGCGGAATCGCAGTGGCGCAAGGAACCCATACTGGTATCGTGTCTGGGGAGTTCGGCGGCACACGATCACCGCGATCGCGCTGCCCGCGACGTCCGGCAGCGGCACTCCCGCGATCGGCGACGGGGTATCGTGCAACATCGCCGGCTTCAACATTGGCGACGATCCCCACACGGTGACGGCGTATCAGAGCCCGAACGGAGCTAAAGACGCTATCGCCCTGGTCGGGAATCTCTTAACCACGGCCACACAAGTCGCGGTGGTCGACCTCACCAAGATGCTGAACACCACGATCGTGCCGCGAACCGTGGCCGGCCATGGGTGCGCGTCCCTCACTCTTCCAGCGTCGGTGGTGAGCTTCGTCACCGTACCATGATGCGATCAAGCGGGTTGCGGCCGCGGCGGGCCGCAACGGTCTGCCGCGGCCAAATCCGGATCCGGGTCGTCGCCAAATACTAAGATCGAAGAACGCCAACTCCTTTCAGGCAAACATAAAACCCGGCCGCGAGGCCGGGTTTTCTCTGGCGTCGGAAACTGGTTCCAGAAGTGCCTACGCGCTTACGCCTGCAGCCTTGACTCCGGCCGCCGAGCTGGCGGGATCAGGTTGCTACCGAGATCGAAAAAGCGCTGCGGTGACCCCGCGCAGTCCCACATGCTGCGGCGCGTTCCCGGCCAAAAATCCTACAACGCCGAAGGCAGCGGCTCCTTCTTTAGTCATGTAAGATCAATCGATCTTTTGGCGCAATTGCAAGAAGGGCGCCGCCCCCTCGATGCCCGAGCCGCCGCCGCTTGGCCTCGTCCGTCACCGTCATTTGGCAATATCCAGGCCGCAAACAATTATCCTTGAGCGGATGCCGTGCCCACGGATCAACCCTGGGATTGCGAGCGATGAGGTGGTCCAGCATGCTACTGCTGGCGATACTTCGCGATCAAATCGTCCGCCAGGATCTGATTGCCGCGAACGTTCAGGTGCACGTCTCCCCATATGAACAAGTTTTTCAAAAAATCTGGATCGTTTTCCTTGTAGTGAAAGAACGCCGGGAAATGATCGAAAAATTGTTTGCACTTTCCGGCGCACCAGTCGCGCCAAATTTGCGCAGCCCGCGAATTTTCGCCGTCGTAGAGGAGCTGTTGAGGCCATGGATAGACACCGACCGATAAGGCGATGCCATGACTGGATAAAGCGTCATAGAGCCGATTCATTTGCTGCTTTGCCTTTTGAATACCCCCTTCGATTCCCATGGAGCCGTAATCGGATGCATCAGTGTTATAGGTCCAGCTGGCGCGCTTAAAATCCCGGCTGTAGGCGTAGCCCGACTGCATGAAATCCTGTAAACTGCCGCGCTCGGTCAAACGCGCCAACGTCTCGTATCGCCACACCTGGTGGAGGAAGTCGGCGACATAAAACGCACTTTCCCACCACGCTTTTTTCTTTCCTCCCGACCAAATATTGCCGGCAAGTTTCTGCGCACCATACTCGCCGGCCAATTGCAGCACGCCATGTTCGTCATAGTAATACATCGTTTCATCCTGTATATCGGAAATATCGATGTAGACGACGGCCTCATCGAATCTGAGACCGCGGTCGAGAAAGTAATTCAGCTTTTCATAATAGACCGACGGAGAGTAGGACTCGGCCGCTGCGTTTAGCACGTCGAGATCGGGAAAGGCGCCGGCAAACTTGCCCACGAAGGTCTCCTGGTAGGGCACTCCAATGCCTTCCGTAAACGAATCGCCGATAAAGACGATTCGTTTACGGTCGGCCACTAATGGAACATCGCGCGTGGACGCGTCGCGGAAGCCGAGCGAATTGGTAACGACTGGATAGTCCTTGTTTCCCCATTTGTCGAAGCCATCAAATTTCGGCCTTAAGGTGTGGTGGTATACGGGGTCGCGAATTCCAACCCCGGTTTTTGCGGTGAGACGAAACAACGGATTCGAATTGCTCGAAACGATGCGGAGAGCGATTTCCGCTAATAAGTACAGACCAATTAGAACGCCAAAATTGACGAGCACAATTCCGCGCAGCCGACGCCAGCGGCTTTTTGCCATCATCCCCCTATTCCTCTCAAAAATTCAATCTGGAGCCGCCGACATTGGCGAAAGACGAGCCGCGTCTGGTGCCAGCCCCATCCCGATCATCGGCCATCGCTGGCCCGGTTTCCTTGGGCTGCCGCCGGACAATCCCGGCCGCTTCACCCGGAGATTATCTTGCCGTCGTTCTCGACATCGAATGAGCGATTGAGCACAACACCGAGAATCTTGGTCGATTTGAGGTGGTCTAGAGCGCGTCGAACGTCATTGACCCGGGTCTCCCCCTCTTCGACTACAAGCAGTGCGCAATCCACGAACGGAGAGAACGCCTTGGCGTCGTCAATGGCCAGCACGGCCGGCAAGTCGAACAATACGATCCGGTGCTCATAGCGCAGTGTGAGCTCACCCAGAAGCCGGGTCATCTTGGGCGAGGCTAGCAGTTCCGAGGAGTTGGTTACGGGCGAGCCAGCCGGAATCACGACGAGGCGGTCGATACCAGGGTCCAACAGAATTTCCGCGATCGGCACGTCGCGGAGCAAATGATCCACGATCCCCTGGCGCTGCTTGAATCCCAGGACTTGGCGAAAAGACGGATCGACGAGGTCAAGTTCCACCAACAACACAGTGTAACTGAAGTCTCGCGCAATGCTGATCGCAAGATTGATCGCGGTGAGGGTGGTGCCCGATGCCCTGGACGGGCTGGTGATGGCGACTGTAGTCCAGCCGTTCTCCTGGAGGCGTTTGATGATCTGGTTGCGGAGACATTTGAATGCGGAATAGATTTCGCTTGGGGGCCCGTCTCCAATCACGAGGTCGCGGGCCGGCTGGCGCCGCTCCCGCACCCCAAGCTCCATCGGCGCGGCCGCACCATTGGGCTCCGCATTTGGGGGTTCCCCATTTGGCGCGGCATCGACGGAATACGGAGCTGGCGGCAATGAGGCCGAACCGTCGAGCTCCGTCCTTCCGAGATACGCCTCGTCACGTGTCGTCAATTCACTTTCTGGCAATGTCGCCTCCGGAACCACCTGCTTCTTTCCATCCATCGACTAGTGCTTCGATGTCGCGGTCGGCCGCCGGGATCGCGCAAAAGACACGTAAGAGCAGTGCGCCGGGGTTGTCCGGGGCGCGCCTATTCCGACCCGAACCACGCAGCCCGCTCGGTCATCGTCGAACGTACTCTCGCGTGGTTGAACCGCTGCCGCGGACTCGCCAGTGATCGAGAAAAACTCAATCGCACCGTTCTCGCATTGTTGATACTCGCAACCATTCGCGTCATGCTGCGATAGCTCTTAAATCCTTGCTCGAGTCGCGGGACGGACTTAAGAAACGCCCCGCCTTTTGGCTTATTCCTCCGCTTCCCGCTGTTCGAGCTTTTCCTTCGCCTCGAGATCTTCGCCGGTCGCCTGGTCGACAAGGCGCATGGAAAGGCGCACCTTGCCGCGATCGTCGAAGCCGAGGAGCTTGACTTTGACCTTGTCGCCTTCCTTGACGACATCGGAGGTCTTGGCGACCCGGCCCTTGGCGAGCTGCGAAATATGGACGAGGCCATCTTTCGAGCCGAAGAAATTCACGAACGCGCCGAAATCCACCACTTTCACGACCGTGCCGTCGTAGATCTGACCGGCTTCCGGATCGCTCGCGATAGATTTTATCCAATTGATCGCGGCGCGGATTGAATTGCCGTCGGAGGAAGCAACCTTTACCGTGCCGTCGTCTTCGATATTGATTTTGGCGCCGGTTTTTTCGACGATCTCGCGAATGACCTTGCCGCCGGTCCCGATCACTTCGCGGATTTTATCGGTTGGGATTTTCAAGGTCTCGATGCGTGGCGCGAACTCGCCGAGTTCGGCGCGCGCGCCGGTGAGCGCTTTGGCCATTTCGCCCAAGATATGCAGCCGGCCCGCCTTGGCCTGATCCAACGCCACCCGCATGATTTCTTCGTTGATGCCGGTGATCTTGATGTCCATTTGCAGCGACGTGATACCTTCCCCGGTACCCGCCACCTTGAAATCCATATCGCCGAGATGATCCTCGTCGCCGAGAATGTCGGAGAGGACGGCGAAGCGCTCGCCTTCGAGAATGAGGCCCATGGCGATGCCCGCCGTCGGCCGCGTCATGGGAACGCCAGCATCCATCAGGGCGAGCGACGAGCCGCAGACCGTCGCCATCGACGATGAGCCGTTCGACTCGGTGATCTCGGCCACGATCCGGATCGTATAGGGAAATTCCGCCGCCGTGGGCAGCATCGGACGGATGGCGCGCCAGGCAAGCTTGCCATGCCCGATTTCGCGGCGTCCGGGCGATCCCATGCGGCCGCTCTCGCCGACCGAATAGGGGGGGAAATTGTAATGCAGAAGGAAGCGCTCCTTGTAGGTACCCTCCAAACTATCGACGTATTGCTCGTCCTCCCCGGTGCCAAGCGTCGCGACGACCAGCGCCTGCGTCTCGCCGCGGGTGAAAAGCGCCGAGCCATGGGTCCGCGGCAAGATGCCTACTTCCGCGACAATCGGACGGACCGTCTCTTTGTCGCGCCCGTCGATTCTGATGCCGGTGTCGAGAATGTTCCAGCGGACAACCTTGGCCTGCAGGTCGTGAAAGACCTCGGCGACCTGCTCCTTGGAAAACTTTTGCTCGCCAGGGTCCGGCAAAAGTGCCGCGAAAACTTTTGCCTTCACCGCATCGACCGCGTTATAGCGGTCCTGCTTCGCGGTGATCTTGTAGGCCTCGCGCAATTCGGCCTCGGCGACCTCGCGCACCGCGGTCTCGATTTCGCGCCTGTCGGGGATGGCGAGTTCGCGCGGCTGCTTGGCGGCTTTTTCGGCGAGTCTGACGATCGCGTCGATTACCGGCTGAAATCCGGCATGGCCGGCCATGACGGCCTGGAGCATGGTCGCCTCGGAGAGTTCCTTGGCTTCGGATTCGACCATAAGCACGGCGTCGCTTGTTCCCGCGACCACGAGGTCGAGCGAGGAGTCTTTCAACTCCTCCAGCGCCGGATTGACTTTCAGCGCGCCGTTGATGAAGCCGAGCCGCGCGGCGCCGACCGGCCCCATGAACGGGACGCCCGACAAGGTCAGCGCCGCCGAACTCGCGACCATGGCCACAATATCGGGATCGTTCTCGAGGTCGTGCGAAAGCACCGTCGCGACGACTTGCGTCTCGTTGCGATAACTCTCGGGAAACAATGGGCGGATCGGGCGGTCGATCAGGCGGGAGACGAGGGTCTCCTTTTCCGAAGGGCGGCCCTCGCGCTTGAAATAACCGCCCGGAATGCGGCCCGCCGCGAACGCCTTCTCTTGATAATTGACCGTCAGGGGGAAGAAATCGCCCCCGGGCTTGGCTGCCTTGGCCGAGACGACAGTGGCAAGGACCGTGGTTTCGCCATAGGTCGCGACGACGGCGCCATCGGCTTGGCGGGCGATCTTGCCGGTTTCGAGGACGAGCTTGCGCCCGGCCCAATCGAGTTCTTCACGATGGATTTCAAACATTCATTCGTCTTTCTGGGTAAAGGCGAAGCCCAAGGCCAAAGCAAGACGGCGAGAAGCTGTGCTACAGCGCCTGGCGATCCTGCCATGAGCATTGGTCTTCACCATGGTTTGGCGCGGCGGCCCCATGCCGCCGCATTACCGGATATTTGAGCCATCAAAGGCTTGGTCTTACAATTATACCCCTTTCGGCTATTTATTCCGACTTTTGGCGCAGTTCCGCGTCAAAGCTTTTGTCGCAAACAAAACGCTCCACTTGCAAAACTTGTAGGCCAATCTCGCAAACTCACAGGCATGGCTCCCTGCCCGCCGCAAAATACCCGGAACCGGCCCGCTTTGGAAATGCGTGCGTTGGACGGTGCGCCCGGCCTGCGCCGGTTGCGTCAAGCGCAACCTGCATGCGCCGCCCGCGCCGCGCGCGAATTCTCGCGCCCTGCGGGACAGATTTTAGCGCCGGATGCCAAGGCGCTCGATCAGCGTTTTGTAGCGCGGCTCGTCCTTCGCCTTGACGTAGTCGAGGAGCTGCCGGCGTAGCGAGACAAGCTTGAGAAGACCACGGCGCGAGTGATTGTCCTTCACGTGCGTCTTGAAATGTTCGGTCAGATTGGCGATCCGTTCGGTCAAGATCGCAACTTGAACCTCCGGAGAGCCGGTATCGCCCTGTTTTAGGGCATAGTCTTTCACGAGCGCCTGTTTGCGCTCGGCGGTAATCGACATCGGATATCCTTTTTAAATAGGGGGAGGCAAAGTCAAACTGGCGTCCGCAGAACCCGGCCAGGATGTCGTCCAGCGAAGTTATTGCGGATTGATCGAAGGGGCGCGTTATACACGAAATCCGCGGCGAGGAAAGGGGGAAAACAGCAGTGTTTATTACTAGCCTTGAGGACGCCACGGAATCGCCGTCAAGCCGTGCCCAACACCCCGGCGGATCTGACGGGTGTATGCGTCGACAGTTCACCCGTCCATGCCGCGTTCCCCGTTTTGCCGGCGAGCCGGCGTCCGGATCTTCACTTTCGAGGCCTGTACAGGCTTCACGCGAGGTTCTTCTCCGACGGAAAGACGGAATCGACAATCTACTCGCCAAACTCGAGTACGCTAACGACGCCGACATCCAACGTAACAGCGCAAACACGCATCCCTTCGTCTGGAGAAAAAAGGCCGACGACACCTGCAAAAAGGTCCGCAATTGTAAAGCGATCCTGGAAACACTATACGAGGCGGCGCCGTCTCCGTGCTTGCGAATACCCCATGCCCCCTCGTGTCGCCGGCTATCTCGTTCATTGTTTTACCGCCTGCGGCGCCGCTTTGGGGTTCGCCGCGCTGCTCGCCGCGTTCGACGGGCGATTTAGCGCAATGTACGCCTGGCTTGGCGCGGCGTTGCTCGTCGACGCCGGGGACGGCTACTTGGCGCGGCGCTGCAGGGTCGAGGAAACGGCGCCGCATATCGACGGCGTTATTCTCGACCTCGTCGTCGATTTCCTCACCTATGTCGTGGTGCCGCTCGTCGCCTTGTGGCGTTCGGGCCTCCTGCCGCCGCCGCTGGCATCCCTCATTTGTTGTGTTATCTGCGCGGCTTCGGCGCTCTATTTCGCCGACCGGCGCATTAAGACCCATGACCTCTGGTTTCGTGGGTTTCCGGCGATTTGGAACGTTCTCATGGTTTATATGTTGGTGTTGCGGCCGGGTCCGCTCGTTTCCACCTTCATCATCATCGTCTTCGTGTGCTGGATGTTCGCACCGGTTCCTTTCATTCACCCAGTGCGCGTCGTGCGCCTGCGCCGGCTCACGATGACGTTGACGATCATGTGGTGTGCCGCGGTGATCGCGGCCATGATTGAGGGTCTCCCGGAGGCCGGATTCCTCACGCGAGCCGTGCTGATCATGGTGGGTGTCTATTATATCGTCCTGCCGCTTTTCCGGAATTTTCCAAAGCAGCGTTGAGTGGCCGATCTAGCCGACGGGCCGCGCGGTGCTCGCGCCGGGACCGTCGTTCAAACCCGTGCCTTTGCAAAGGCGCGGTGTAATTTGGAGTAGTGCCGGATAATGTTCCGTTTGTGCCATTGATTTAGGTTTGCCCGCGGTCTAGTTGTGAACGAGCGTGTTTCTTGCGTACTGGCATGAATTTTTCCGGGGAGGTCGACATGGACAAGAAAATCGCAGGCCTTGCGGGCGCAGTGTCCGGCCTTGCAATGATGACCGCGGCGGAAGCGGCGCGAGCGCAGAACGTAACTGAAGTCTTGAGTGCCCGGTCTTATGCGGAACTACTCCAGCCAATTCCGAATGCGGTCGCCCTATTAATGGCCGCCGATGCGATGAAAGCAGCGCCCGCCAAGACGGAGGCCGGGCCAAACTCGAACGTGAAACTGGTGCAATATCACCACCATCACCATCGATGGTACCGTCGCCGGTACCATCACCACCACCATCACCATCACCACCATCATCATCATTGGCACCCGTATTGATAGGCAGGCGGCGCGGCTACCGGATGCGGGCCGTCCCACTTAGAGATGACCCGCAACCGGCGATCCCGCGGCTCCGCATATGATCATATGATCCTTTTGGTCCGCGTCGGCTGGCGCTAACGCAGCGGAAGTTTTCTCGCCGCGCCATGAATACGCCGATAAGTGGAGTCGAATACCGTATTCGACGCCGAAGTCCATTGGGTGCCCGCAGACAGTGTCGCGCGGCTCTCGTGGATGCGCCGAGCCTGCAGTTCTCGCTCGGCAGCTTCCTCTATATTCATTTCGACGAGGTCGAAATCGGACTCTTCAGGGATCACTGTGAACTGCGCGAACGGTTCGTTCGGCCTGAAAATGTGCGTGCTGCCTTCCACTGGCGATTTGAAGACCATGAAGAACAACATGGGCCACCAGTTCCGCATGAGCGCCGGCACAGCGATCGGAACACTGCCGGTTGGGTCGGTGTAAAAGCGTGGATGCGGCTCGATCTTGATCGCTAGCCCCGCTTCGACCTTCAAGTCGAGAAGTAGCTGATACGTATAAAAGTGTTCGCCGAAGGTCCGAAACGGCGGCCACATCCGGCCATCGCCGGGAGCTGGGCCAAAATCGCCGTCGAACACGAGGCGTCCGTCTTGGGTGCGGACGCGCAACTCATTGCCGTACGGGTAGAATACTTCGACGCCATATTGCGCAGCCTCCGAAAATGGAACGCAGTGCCACGCATACTCGTGCGAGCCGTCGGCGCGGGGCTCGGCTTTGCCGGCCCACCCCGGAATTTCGAGCTTGGTCCGGCGCGGACGCAACCTTGCGTCGCTCAAACGATATTTGATGGCGTGCATCGGCGTTCCTCGCGACCAATAACCGTAATGGAACGGTCATATTAATGCAGTTCGGCGCGAAATCGATGGCGCTGTCTCGCCTTCGCGTGCTGGATGTTCGCGCCGGTCCTCTTTGTTCGCGCGCCTGCGCCTGCTAACGATCATGCTAACGGGCATCTGGTGCACCGTTGCGCGCCTGAACGTGCACCGCGCGCAAGAATTTATCTTGGCCGAGCCGGAACTGAAGATGACCCGCGTAGGTTCTCTGCGAACACGTCAGGCACAAAGGAGGATGCAATGAAAGCACTTTGGTTATTGCTTGGCGCCACTGTTATGTTCGCTCAGCCAGCAGCAGCAGCACACCTAACGAAACAGGCAAAGTTCAATCAGCCGGTTCAGCCGGCCTTTGAGTGCAGTGCGCAGGGCATCAATCGTCCCGCAAGCGGCGGCACAGAAACTCCAGCTGGTCGAGGGTTTTGTAGCGCACCACCACGTCGCCCGTCTCGCCCTCTCTGTGCGTGATGGTCACGTTCATGCCGAGCTGGTCCATCAGCTTCTTTTCAATCGCCCGCGTATCGGCGTCTTTTTCCCAGGCGCCGCGCTTGCGCGGCCCCTGCCCCTTGGCCCTAGAATTTTCCGCCGCGCCTTCCAGCAGCTTTTCGGCGTCCCGGACCGAGAGGCCTTGCGCGACGATCTTTTCGGCGAGCGCATCGGGCTCGGAGCTCGACAACAGCACCCGCGCGTGGCCGGCGGAAATTTTTCCGTCGCGTAGCAAAGACTTCGTGCGTTCAGGCAGTTTTAGAAGCCGCAAGCAATTGCTGACATGGCTGCGGCTCTTGCCGATCACCTTGGCAAGATCGGCCTGCGTATAGGCGAATTCGTCGCCAAGCCGCTCGTAGCCGGCCGCTTCCTCGAGTTGATCGAGGTCGGCTCTCTGGACGTTTTCGATGATCGCGAGTTCTAGCGCCTGCCGGTCGTCGGCCTCGAAGCTGATAACCGGCACCTCATGCAGTCCGGCGCGCTGCGCCGCTCGCCAGCGCCGCTCTCCGGCGATGATCTCGTAGGTGCCTGGAGCGCCCGGCACGGGGCGCGCGAGGATCGGCTGAAGGATGCCTTTTTCCTTGATCGAGGCGGCGAGCTCGTCGAGGGAATCGTCACCAAAATTCCTGCGCGGGTTGCGCGGATTGGGGCGGAGAAATTCAATCGGAATTTTCTGCGTCGCGCGGGCAGCTCTGGCGCCTTGCGCGGTTTCCCCGGCCCCGGCAAGAAGCGCGGCAAGACCGCGCCCAAGCCGCGGCGGCGCTTCTTCGGTGGATTTAGCTGGCTTCATGCTGAAATACCCCGGTTAAGAATAATTCTATTGGGTGCCGGCCCTAGAACTCGGTCTCTTTCAAAGGCCCGCATACGACAACCTTCGCCTTCGCCCTGAGAAAGCCCGAGGGGCTGTCTCGCCCTCGCCCATCCGCGCCCTCGCCCCCGGCGGCCACGCCATTTCCACGCTCGCGCTGGATCACTTCCGACGCCAGTTTTAGATAGGCTTGGCTGCCGCTGCATTTGAGATCGTAGAGCAGGACCGGCTTGCCATGCGATGGCGCTTCGGACACCCGCACATTGCGCGGGATGACCGTTTCATAGACCTTGTCGCCCATAAAACCCCGCACATCCGCCACCACTTGCGCGGCGAACGTGTTGCGCGAATCGAACATCGTCAGAACGATACCGTGCATGGTCAGTCCGGGATTGAGGCTGTTTTTGACCTGTTCCACCGTGTTCAACAGCTGCGACAATCCTTCGAGCGCGAAAAACTCGCATTGGAGCGGCACCAGCACGGCATGCGCGGCGGCGAGCGCGTTCATGGTCAAAAGATTGAGGGAGGGCGGGCAATCGATGAGAACATAGGTGAACCGTTCGTCGACCGCGGCGGCGTTCTGCTCCTCCGCGAACACGGCGAGCGCTTGCTTCAGGCAAAAGGCGCGATCCGGGCGCGCCGCGATTTCGAGCTCGAAACCCACGAGATCGAGCGTCGACGGCGCGATGAAGAGGCGGGGGACCGCGGTTTCCCGGAGAACGGCGCCGAGGCGCTCATGTCCGCTCAAGACATCGTAGGTGGAAATCTTGCGGTGTTCGCGGGCGATGCCAAGGCCCGTGGAGGCATTGCCTTGCGGATCGAGATCGATGATGAGCACAAGTTCGCCGTTCGCCGCGAGCGCGGTTCCAAGATTGATGGCGGTCGTGGTTTTGCCGACCCCGCCTTTTTGATTGGCAAGCACGAGCACGCGCATGGCGGCGGCAGGCACCTCGTCTCCGATCCTTGAAACTTATATGAAAACGAGGTCATAGCGGACGGCCCCGCCGCGAGCAATCGGGCGGCGCGACATTTGCACTATTTTGGGACCGGCGGGCGGGGTTATGTGCTTTACGCAGACCCGGCTTGCGTCTTTCGATTTTCCTCCAGGGCGCCATCGACAGCTTCAAGCGCGGTGTCGATGCGGCGCGTTGACCCCTCAGCGCTTGGCGAGTTTTTGCGCAAGCGCGCGGGCTTCCGGCAATTGCGCTGCAAGGATGGCAGCGTAGTGCGCATCGCCGCCGGCGCGCGATGTCGCAAAAGCCGCCTCGATCTGCTGCACCGCCAGCTTCGCCATCTCCGCATCGGCGCGACCTTCGGCGAGCAGCATGAGGACGACGCCTTGGTTGCCTGTGCTCATGGCCCATTGGAGCGGCACGCGCTCACGGGTATTTTCCTGCAAGGCTTCGCGATAGGCTTCGACGGCCTCCTCGAGCCGCGCCGTCCCGCTCTCCCGCTCGCCGAGCGTTTGGAGCGCAGTGGGCCTCCGCCCGGCCAGCAGCTTGAATCAGATTCGTGGCAGGAGCGGAATCCCCAAACCCGATTCGGCTAAACCTGATCACGCTCTAGCCCATTGGAGCGGCACGCGCGCACGGGTTCTTTCCTGCAAGGCCTCGCGAAAGGCGGCAACCGCCTCCCCCAGCCGCGCCGTGCCGCTCTCCCGCTCGCCGAGCACCCTGAGCGCAGCGCCGAGATTGTTCTGGATCGAGGCCCATTCGAGCGGCGCGCGGTCGCGGGGCGTTTGCGCTAAGCACGCTCGGAAAAGCTCAATAGATTCGCAAAGCGCCGCATTGTTCCCAAATTCGTCGCCTTGCGTATAAAGCTCTCCCGCCTGCGCGAAGAGCAGCGCGCGGCGGCGTTCGGGGTCAAACGATGCAAAAAGGCTCGCGGCTTCGCCATAAAGAACCGCTGCGTCCCGATAATTCAAACGAGCATGGGCCACGGCGGCATGCGCCGCTTTTGTGTCGGCCACACCGCGCCTGCGAAGCTGGATTTCCTCTTGGACTTCGCGGTCATGATCTTCGAGCCTTTTCAAGGCGTCGATTTCAGCGCTCGCGATCGGGCCTAGCAATTTTTCGGCTTCGTCGAGGCGACCAGCCTCGTGCGCGGCTTTCGCTTGATCGCGCAACATTGAAAGGTGAGGTGACAAATTGCCGGAATAAGAAAGAGTGTCGATCTTTTCACCGGCGCTTTTCCAATCGCCTGCAATCTTGAACAGGGTTCCCGCGAATTGCTCCGGCGCAACCTTGCGCCCGACCATGGTTTCCAGAAACCCCGAAACAAGATTGACCGTGCCACCGTGTTCGGCTTTAACCTTAGCGAGATCCGCAACAAGCGCTTCTCGGTCGGCAACGCTCATCGATAGTTCGGCCGTCAAACGATCGACGTTCTCGAGGATCGCCTGCGTGTCGTCCTTGACGGCGTCAATCTTTCGTTCCTCATGCGAGACCGGCCGCTCGGTGTGGCGTTCGATGAAGTCGCGAACGAGCTCGTAAGTTAGGCATTGGCAATTTGCCAGTTTTACAATCGCGATATGATCAGCGTCGATCGGAACAGGATCCGACGAAAGGCCAGGATCGATACTGTCCGGCTTGACGACCATTCCAAACACGAACGTCGTCTTTGTCTCGGTCAAAATCAGATGGTCGATCCCACGCTGCTTTGCCCAGCGCCGGTACCACTGGTTCAAATCACGCAGATGCGAGTCATTGCGAATGAGCGAACGTGTTGCAGCCGAAGGCCGAACGAAAACACGCAGACGATCACCCCAGCCCGCCAAATCTGCCCCGGCATGTGGGGTCGCCAGGAAAGCCACTTTTCGGGCGCGCTCGATGAAACTCAACGCTTCGGCGCGGTCGGTTGCCTCGTCGGCTGCCTTTCGCAAGACTTGTTTGATGACAAGACCGCCGAGGCTGTGCCCGGCCAATATCAACTCGCCCGCCCAAAGATCAGGTTTCACCAACAGCAAATTGAGCGCATTCGCCGCACGGTCGGCCAATTCCATCGCAGAACCGTGCCAGCCCGACACGGGCGCCTCATAGCCCACGGAGTAAACAGACAGGCCTTCGATATCCTGCGCGAGCCAAGGCAGCCAGAGAGAGGCCTCATCCTTTGTGGCTTGCCACGTGCTCTTAGCGTCGCCGCCAAGACCGTGGAAGAAAATTACGTTGGCGCTCTTCGGCCCCCGCGCTTCGGCGATCTGAAACAGGTCTGCCATCTGCGCCCCCGGCGTGGCTTAACTCGTGACATCGCAACCCGCCATTCATCTCATGGCGGCGACTTTGTCGTTCTTTTCAATATTTCCTACAAAAGACTATATTATTTGTCATTTACTATTGATACTTGGATAATTATTACGATTGAGCCAGAGGGCAGCCTGCCTAAATCAAACTGGCCCGCTACCCCCGGCCCTTGGCCTGACCAGCACCAGGCGCGCCGCGGAACAGGTTTGGCTCTCGATCGTCGTAATAAAATATTTACCGGCCGTTAATGAATCGGTCAATTCCGCCTCAAAGAGTTTTCCCTTCGAAAAAACCCCGGCCGCGCCTTGGTCGATGAATTTTTCCGCATAGCCGAGGAGCGCGTCGAGCGGCGCCAACCCGCGCGCGCTCACTGCGTCGATCTGCTCGTCAAGAACGGGCAGGACATTCTCAAGTCGGCCGCAGTGGACGATCGCGGGCGCCGATGTTTCGCGCATAACAGTTTGCAGAAAGGCGCATTTGCGCCGGTCGGCCTCGACGAGATGGACCCGAGCCTCGGGATCATCCGCGTATTTGATTGCCGTCACGAGCCCCGGAAATCCGGCGCCCGAGCCGAGATCGAGCCAACGCCGGGCCTCGGGCACCGCCTCCGAAACCTGGAGCGAATCGGCGAAATGCCTGACCCAGAGATCGTCCAAGCTGGATTTGCCGACGAGATTGATTACGCGCCGCCAATTTTGGAGGAGTTTTGCGTAAATTTCCAACCGCCGCAGCGTCGCCTCCGGCAGGTCCGCGAGGAGAACGTGCGCGGCTCGCGGGGAGAGCCTGCTGTGTGGCAAGGCTCAACGTCCAGCGCCGGCGCGGCGAAGCTTTGCGGCCAGAAGGGTCATGGCGGCGGGTGTCATTCCTTCGACTCGTCCAGCCTGCCCCATGGTGCGCGGCCGGATGAGGTCGAGCCGCGCCCGTATCTCGTTGGAAAGGCCAGGCAGCAGCGCATAATCGACATCATCGGGGATGGTCAGCGCCTCGTCGCGGCTGAAGGCTTCGATGTCCCTCGTTTGACGGTCGAGATAGACCGAATATTTGGCATCGATTTCGATTTGCGCGGCGGCTTTTGGCGCGATCCCGCCAAGCTCAGGCCAGATTGCCCGCAGGCTCCCAATCGAAACGCCTGGCAAGGCGAGGAGGCCGAAAGCGGTCCGGCGGGTTCCATCGCAATTGACCTTGAGCCCATGCCGCGCCGCCTCGCTCGGAGTGAGGCTTAAATCTTCCAAAAGCGCGCGCGCGCGGGAGAGGGCCGCCTGCTTCACGGCATAGGCCCGCCGCCGGTCCGCGCCGACGCAGCCGAGGGCGATGCCTCGCGCGGTCAGCCGTTGATCGGCGTTGTCCACGCGCAGTGACAAGCGATATTCGGCGCGCGAGGTGAACATGCGGTAGGGCTCGCTCACCCCCTTCATCACCAAATCGTCGATCATGACGCCGGTATAGGCGTCCGAGCGGCTGAAGGTGATCGGGTCCCTGGCCCCGGCGCGAAGCGCGGCATTGAGCCCCGCGACAAGGCCTTGCGCGCCCGCCTCCTCGTATCCCGTAGTGCCATTAATCTGCCCAGCAAGAAAGAGACCTTGAATTTTCTTTGTCTCAAGCGCCGGGGTCAAGCCGCGCGGCTCGATGAAATCATATTCGATCGCATAGCCTGGCCGCAGCATCCGGGCCTTGCAGAGACCGGGAATGGTGTGGAGGAATTCCGCTTGAATCTCCTCGGGGAGCGAGGTCGAGATGCCGTTGGGATAGATGGTGGTGTCGTCGAGCCCCTCCGGTTCGAGGAAAATCTGATGCGCCTCGCGCTCCTTGAACCGGACCACCTTGTCTTCGATCGAGGGGCAATAGCGGGGTCCCCGGCCGGAAATCGCGCCGGAATAGACCGGCGATGCTCCGAGATTTTTTTCGATGATCGCGTGACCCTCTGGGGTCGTGTGGGTGATGAAGCAATCGACCTGCGGCGTAAGGATCGCCCCGGTCAAAAAGGAAAAGGGCTCTGGGTCGGCATCGCCGCTCTGGCGTTCGAGCATGTCGAATTCGATCGTGCCGCCATCGAGCCTTGGCGGCGTTCCGGTCTTGAGACGCCCAAGGCCAAGGCCTAGTTCTTGCAGCCTTTCGCCTAGCCGGATAGCCGGGTTTTCCCCCATGCGCCCCGCTGGAAAGGTCTTTGCGCCGATATGGATGACGCCGCGCAAAAAAGTCCCCGTCGTCAGAACGAGCGCGCCGCAGTGGATCGTTTCGCCATCCGCGGTCTCGATTCCTTCGACGCGGCCGTTCTCCAAGAGAATATCGGCGGACTCGGCTTCGATCACGCCGAGATTTGCAATGTCCCGGATTGCCGCCTGCATCGCCTCCCGGTAGAGTTTTCTGTCGGTTTGCGCCCTCGGGCCGCGCACCGCTGGGCCTTTCGTGCGGTTAAGAACGCGAAACTGAATTCCGGCCTTGTCCGCGACGCGTCCCATGAGCCCGTCGAGGGCGTCGATTTCGCGCACGAGATGGCCCTTGCCGAGCCCGCCAATGGCGGGATTGCAGGACATTGTGCCAATCGTGGCAAAGGAAAGGGTGACGAGCATGGTCCTCGCGCCCATCCGCGCGGAGGCCGCCGCCGCCTCGCAGCCGGCATGGCCGCCGCCCACCACGATCACGTCATAGCTGCCCGTCATCCCTGATAACTCCCAAAGGTTTTTTAGAATGATTTTGAAAATGTTTCACGTGAAACATTTTTCCAGCTCGCTCAAACCCTTTGCCAAACTGTTTGGCGCGACGCAATCGCCGGCTTTTTTTAGATTAATTCTAAAAATGTTTCACGTGAAACATTTTGGTAGTGGGCCAAGTTCGGTTTGTGAGAACCTCTCGATTGAGCCACCACGTAGCCAATCCGGTTTCCCGCTGTCGATTGAAATGCCTTGAAGAAAACCAATCGGGCAATCGACTCATGTGACGCTCTCGACTTGCGCTCCGGCGACAACGCCGCTAAATTTGATCTTCAAAAGGTTGCAAACATCGACAAAATAAAAATGCTGCATAAACAAGGAGTTAAGGAAATTGAATTGCGTGCGACAATGTTCCAAGCAACACTTCAGTACGAGGTGAGAAAAAATGAGGCTTGCGGAGTTCTGCGGTCGGCGGCAAAGTTCATTAATGACGCTCGTGAAGATGTAGAAGTTGAAGATGGTATTCGTGTACAAATAATTTTAAAAACAGACGAGAGGTTACGAAAAAATATAATATTTGGAGAAGAGAAAATTGAGAAAATTGCGGTTGATGTTGTAAAAAACGAAGTAGACTATGAAGACTACGTATTAGTGACAAAATCAGGTCATAGAATAGGTCCTAAAGAAATATTTGTAAAAGGATTATTTCAAATTGACAGTAAGGGGAAGTCTGTTATTTGTGACAGGGCGTGGCTTGCGTTGGAAAAGTTTTACAAAGAGATGAAACACTCTGGCGCATTGGAACAATAGATGAAAGTGATGTTCATTATTGCGTGCGCAGTAATTTCTGCGGCGGCGGCCTATGCCGGCCTGTCGGAGCCACCTTAACCACGGTCCTAACTACGGCAGCTTAGCGCCCAAAGGCGGCGGCAAGCCGAAATTCAACCGGACCCACTGCCAAAGCATGGTCAACCTTGTAAACTGGTTCCTTGCAAGGGACGAAGCCTTGGGTGTTTTGTTGCGGTTCAAGGCGCAAACTGGGACGCGCACCTGCGGCGTTCCAAATCTATAGGAGCTCAATACGCAATATCGAGGGGTATCGTTTATGTGACATTTAGCACTACCGTTAATACAACCGTGCGGTTTACTGAATAACGTCGGTTGTGAGCCCGTCGTCCTTCTCAATCCGAAACGTTGGATCGGGCGATCACAAAACCGTGAGCTTTGTAACGCTTTTCTCCGCTGGAGCGTTTAACGTTTTGGTGTGCTCACGCCTGAGCCCACGCCGTGCTCGCCCATGCGAGCGGATTCCAGCCAGTTCCTGAGGAGATCAGTATGAAGACCAATATCGTGTCCGGTGCCACCCTTGCCGTTGCGGCGATCGCGCTTGCCATCGGCGGCCTATCCCCCGCCCCGGCTTCCGCCAAGAAGGGGGCGGTCCATTGCATGGGGATCAACTCCTGCAAGGGGACGTCCGCCTGCAAGACCGCGAGCAACGCCTGCAAGGGTCAGAACGCTTGCAAGGGTCAGGGGTTCCTGTTGGAGAAGTCGAAGAAGGCCTGCACCGCCAAGGGCGGCACTGTCGGCTGATCTATTTCGAAGACAGGCGGATTGCTTGGTCCGCCTGGCTCGTTGTAGGGCAAAGGAGCAAAGAGCAACCCATGGAGAAGCCTGCGCCGCTGGGTTTTGGCCTTGGTCTGCGGCCGGTCTACTACCAGGAGATCCTTGAGAAGAGCCCGAGGGTCGACTGGTTTGAAGTGATATCAGAGAATTTCATGGTTCCCGGCGGCCGGCCTCTTGCGATGCTCGAGCGGATTCGCGGGACCTATCCAATCGTGATGCACGGCGTCTCGATGTCGATTGCTTCGACCGCCCCGCTCGATTTCGACTATCTCAGGGCGCTCAAGAGCCTCGCCGGCCGGTTTCAGCCAGAATGGATATCGGATCATTTGTGCTGGACCGGCGTGCATGGCGTCAATCTGCACGACCTCCTGCCCGTTCCTTATACGTCTGAGGCGCTCGACCATATCGTCGACCGCATAAGGCGGGTCCAGGATTTCCTCGGGCGTCGCCTCGCCATCGAGAACGTGTCCAGCTACGTGACGTTCACCGAATCCGAAATGGATGAATGGACGTTCATCCGCGAGACGGCGGAGCGCGCCGATTGCTGGCTGTTGCTCGACGTCAACAACGTCTTCGTTTCGAGTTTCAATCATGGCTTCGATCAGGCGAGTTTCATTGACGCCATTCCGGCCGACCGCGTAGTCCAGCTCCATCTCGCGGGCCATTCGGAGGCGGTGACGCACAAGATCGATACGCATGATCAGCCGATCTGCGAGGACGTCTGGTCGCTCTACCATGAGGTCTGCCCGCGGTTCGGATCGATCTCGACGATGATCGAGCGTGACGACAACTTTCCGCCGTTCGACGAACTCATGGCGGAACTCGATCGCGCGCGAGCCACCGCTGCTTGCGCAAGAACCCCGGCGCATGAGGCCGCGGCATGAAGCTTGCCGAACTGCAAATGAGGTTCCAGGCCGGAATAGTGAAAGGCGATAATGCCATTCTCGCCTCGATCGTGGATTCGCGGAGGACGGATCGAGCGACCCTGTTTGCGGTCTATCACGACGCCTATCGTATGCGTCTCGCGGAATTCCTATCGCACGACTTTCCGGTTCTTCGGGTTCACCTCGGCGAGGAAGCGTTCGGCCGGCTTGTCGAAGACTATATGTCCGCGCCGTCGCGTCAGCCGAATGCGCGATGGTACGGCACGCGCCTGCCCGATTTCATGCAAGAGATGGCGCCGTGGCGGAGGAACCGAAGCGCCATTGATCTGGCGCGGTTCGAGCGCGCGCTGTCCGACGCCTTCGATGCCCCCGATGCGCCGATAAGCACTATCGATGCCTTGCGGGACATCCGCGCTGAAGACTGGCCGCGCCTCGCCTTCGAATTCCATCCGAGCTTGAGGCTTCTCGATCTCGCCGGCGGAACGGCGCAGATCTATGCGGCTCTCGCCCAGGAGGAAAAACCGCTGGTCATTCGGCAAGGCGAGGAGGCGATCCTCTTCTGGCGGAACGACGGCCAGTCCTTCTACCGCCCTGTCGCGGAAGACGAACGCCTGGCATTGCTGGAGGCTAGGCGCGATAAGCCGTTCGGAGACATCTGCGCGCTGCTCGCGTTCCAGAACAACGGCGATGACGTGACGTGGCGGGTCGCCGGCTTCCTCGCGCAATGGTTCGCCGACGGTCTCGTCACGCGACTGTCGATTTCGGATTGAGGAACCTTCGCCGGTCAGTTCCAGCTTGGTGCCATCGGCCGGTCCTATCCGGTGGTTGCGGTCTTGCGAACCAGCGAATGGCGAGAGAAGCCCATTGCGCACGAGGTTAAATGAAATGAAAGCGATGGACCTCGATGCAACCGTTCTCGCGCGGCGCGCGAAAATTGTCGCCGCCTTGCGGAGCATTGTTCCCGGCGAAGGCGTCATCGAGCAAGAGACCGGCCGGCGGCCTTACGAAAGCGACGGCCTGACCGCCTACCGGGCCGTGCCCATGGTCGTCGTTTTGCCAGACAGCGTTGCGCAGGTGCGCGGGGTTCTCTCCTATTGTCACGAGAATAACGTCAAAGTCGTTCCGCGCGGCGCCGGAACCTCGCTTTCGGGCGGCGCCCTGCCGCTCGAAGACGGCGTTCTCCTTTCCATGATGAAATTCAACAAGATCAAGGAGATCGATTTCGCCAACCGGTTCGCGATCGTCGAGCCCGGGGTCACCAATCTCGCGATTACCCGCGCCGTCGAGGCGCAAAGCTTTTATTACGCACCCGATCCCTCCTCGCAAATCGCCTGCTCGATCGGCGGCAATGTCGCGGAGAATTCGGGTGGCGTGCATTGCCTCAAATATGGCCTCACCACCAACAATGTCCTGGGCTGCGAGGTGGTGCTGATGACCGGCGAGGTCATAAGACTCGGCGGGCGCCATCTCGACCAAGCGGGCTACGATCTCCTCGCTCTTGTCATCGGCTCGGAAGGAATGCTCGGCGTCGTGACCGAGGTGACGGTACGCATTCTCCGCGCGCCAGAATCTGCCCGCGCGTTGCTGATTGCATTCAACTCCAGCGAAAAGGCGGGGGCCTGCGTCGCCGGCATTATCGCGGCCGGCATCATTCCGGGCGGCATGGAAATGATGGACAAGCCCGCGATAGAGGCGGCGGAAGATTTTGTCCATGCCGGCTATCCGCGCGACGCTGAGGCTCTGTTGATCGTCGAGCTCGACGGCCCTCCGGTCGAGGTCGATCATCTCGTTTCGCTCGTCGAAAAGATCGCTCTCGCCCATGGCGCTTCAAACTGCCGGATTTCCACTTCCGAGGCCGAGCGCCACGCGTTCTGGGCCGGACGCAAGGCGGCTTTCCCGGCGGTCGGCCGCCTCTCGCCCGATTATTATTGCATGGACGGCACGATCCCGCGCAAGGAATTGTCAAGAGTTCTCTCAGGGATGCGTAAATTATCGGAGCACCATGGCTTGCGGGTCGCCAATGTGTTTCACGCGGGCGATGGTAATTTGCATCCGCTGATCCTCTATGACGCCAACAAGCCCGGCGAACTTTTACGCGCCGAAGAATTTGGCGCGGATATTTTGCGGCTATGTGTGAAGTATGGCGGCGTGCTCACCGGCGAGCATGGTGTTGGCGTCGAGAAACGCGACCTGATGTCAGAAATGTTCGACGACATCGATCTCGCCCAGCAATTTGCGATCAAATGCGCCTTCGATGAGAAGCAGCTGCTCAATCCGGGAAAGGTGTTTCCCGTGCTGCATCGCTGCGCGGAGCTAGGCCAGATGCATGTGCATGGCGGGAAACTGCCGTTCCCGGATATTCCGAGGTTTTAGGATTCTCATTCTGAAGAAGTCGTGAGTTGCCGCGCGTACCAAAATGTCACACGTGAAACATTGGGAATTATATACTTGACAAGTACGGCTGCTCTATGTGGGCGGCGAGTCGAGGTAGACATAAAGAGCCGCGATCTTGCCGTCCCGTGCTATGATGAAATCCACACCGGTGTATTGGGGCGCTTCGCCTTTCGGCCCCGAGCCCCACGCCAGCCGTCCCGAATTGTGCAGAACCTGGGGCGCGCCATGAGGCGTATAAACATAGTGGGGATGCGTCGCTCGGAGATCGCCGGCGAACTTGTCCAGTGCGTCGTGACCGACGAAAGTGCCGGGCGGCACGCACAGCACACATCTTCGGTGTAAAGTTCCTGAATTGCGACCCTTCGGCGAGCCGGATCACCTTCACCGAAAACTTCCGGAAGATTGCGGTTGAGCAGCGTCTCGATACCACTCACATCTGCGCCCACGGACGGCGGGACGCTCTTTTTACTGGCATGCTGGTTCATCAGAGGCCTCCTTGTATGCGCGACCATGATGCGGTCGTTGGGGCGATCGCGAAACAGCAATAATTGAAAATCATCGTTTCAGGTTTGTTGGTGTATGGGTCGATGGCTTGCCAGCAGGCTTCCGGTCTGGGCAAATATGCTTTCGCAAGGCGGCGGCGAAGTAGGGCGCGGGGGATTTGGAGCGCGCGAAATAATGCGCTAATATCTAACTTTCGTCCTGTAATTTTTTAAAAATTTTCTTTCCAGCTAGACCAGAACTGATCCTGCGAGGCGGTTGGTTTTTGGCAAGCGCTAATTTTGAAAATTCAACGATGAGGAGGAAGGACGGTGGAGCGGATCTTGTTGACCGGCTTTGCAATGGTTGCGGTTGGGATTGCGTTGGCGGCGGCTTATTTCTTCGTCGCCCGGTATGGAACGACATTCGAGATGCTCGAAGATAGCGTTGTGCGCTGGCTCGGCAAGGTGTGAGGAAGCTGGGCCCCGCTGATGGGCTTCATGGATAGAACCTTGGGCGCATGGTTTGGTTTTGCGGATCGGCGGTGAACGAAGAACTTTTGATGTCGCCTTTGCATCTTCATCGTCCGCCGCCGAATTTGTCTTGGCGGCGCCGGCATTGGGACAGCTTCAAATCCGCATGCGGCCGCGCGACGTGATTGCCGAAATCAGGCTCATGGCGTGGCACGCGCAGAGGCATTCCCGCGGGACGGAGATCGGGTGAACTTCAATCTGCCCCGAGGGGGTCTGTCAGCAGTGAGGGGAACTATCGTTTCACTGGACTAGGCGAACCCCCAGCCGTCGTCGTGAAATATTAGGCTTGAACTTGCCAGCAACATCGGCCGGCGTCACAGTGGTCGAAAATCCTCCCCTTCCAACCCGATTCATCTATTCCCCGATGCGCCCTCAGAATTGCTGGGGGTGGCCTGCGAAGCCCGCGCGAGCGCCACGGCGCGTCGGTCGATCGCGTGGCCAGACCTTTCGCGACACTAATCGGGTTTGCGAAACAATGCCCTGCCGACTAGCCCTGCCACCACGGCGCCGCCGATCGGCGCGGCCCAAAACAACCAAAGCTGATCGACATAGGCTTTGCCTGCGAAGATCGCTGGCCCGGTGCTGCGCGCAGGATTGACCGAGGCGTTGGTGACCGGAATGGCGACGAGGACGATGAGGGTCAAGGTGAGCCCGATCGCGAGCGGCGCAAAGCCTGCCGGCGCCCCCGCCGACGTTGTCCCCAGAACGACCAGCATAAAAAAGAAAGTCAGAACGACTTCCGCGATGGCGCAGGAAACAAGATTGTAATGGCCGGGACTCAAATCGCCGAAACCGTTCGAGGCGAAACCGCCGAGCACAAAATCCGGTTGACCTGCCGCCACGACTTTGAGCACCGCCGCGGCGGCGATCGCCCCGGCAACCTGGAACACGATGTAGGGAATAACGTCGCGGAAAGGAATCCGCCCTCCAGTCCATGCGCCGATCGTGAGTGCCGGGTTGAAATAAGCACCGGAAATATGCCCGACCGCATAGGCCATCGTCACCACGGTGAGGCCGAAGGCGAGCGCGACGCCGAGAAAACCGATTCCCAATTGAGGATACGCGGCGGCGATGACCGCGCTGCCGCAGCCGCCAAAGGTCAGCCAAAAAGTACCGAGAAATTCCGCGAGCACGCGCTTGCCGAGATTCATGGGGTAAATCCTCTATCTGGGACGAATAGCCGGGAGGAAAACGCTTTGCCGCCGCGAAAGACGACGGACACCTTGGATGGGCTTGGCGTCATGAATGCGTCCGCCCCGGCCGGGCGGCGATCGTTTTCTCCTTCGCGATGAGGGCAGCGGCCAGGGTTGTTCATCTCCCTTTTTTCCACCTTTGCCCGCCGCTTGAACTGACGCCTTTTCATAGCCGGTTGCAATTCTCCCGTCGAGTCTGTCTTTCGCGTGGCGAGAAAGAGCGGATGTTTGGCGACCTTCGATCGCATTCGCGGATCCATTTCATCTACTCGCCGCCGGCGAGCCTCGTCGCAAAGTAGGCGATTGTCCGCGCATACACGTCGGCCTTGTTCCATTCCTTGTTGACGGCGAAATTGGCCGAACCTGGCGTCCAGGCGCCGCCACGCTGCCAGCCATAGCTCTGGAGGGAATTAGCGGTCGAGGCCAAAACGTCGGGCACGCTATCGCGGCGGGCCGCTGCCGTCGAAATCGACCACGAATAAGGACGAAGGCATGAATTGGGTCTGGCCGACTTCGCCGGCCCACGCGCCGCGCTTAATCACGCGACGCTGACTGAAACCCTGCGCGTCATCGACGCGCGAGCGCTCACCGGTGTCCTCGGCGCTCGATATCTTGAAGTGTCGGGGCGCAATGAAAATGTCCCCTATTTCTCCACAATATGCCCTGAACTCATTTAAGATCCCAGAGAAATTTCTAGCGTTTTCCAGGCGGCGGATTGCCCCATTCGCCGATACGGCGCTCGGTTTCCTGCGCGGAAAAATTCCCCGGAATTGGTCGAATTTCCGCGCTTCGGTCGCCGCCAATTTTCGGGTCATGGCGTGAACAGGGTATAATTAATCGCCCTGCTCTTCGCCGCCTTCATTTAAAAATAGCCGCAGCTGCGGCCTCTCCCCCGCGGGTTCGGGGAGACCAAGATGGCGGAAGGCGTGCGGCGTCAGCACACGGCCGCGCGGAGTACGTTGCACGAAGCCACGCTGGATTAGGAAGGGTTCGATAATGTCCTCGATCCCATCGCGCGGCTCGGAAAGCGCTGCGGCGATCGTCTCGATCCCGGCCGGGCCGCCGGAAAACGAGAGGGCGATGGTCTCAAGATAGCGGCGGTCCATCGTATCGAGCCCGATCGCGTCGACGTCGAGGAGACGCAGCGCATTGTCGGCGACGCCCCGGGTGATTTCCGGTTCATTGCCGACGGCCGCGAAATCGCGGACCCTGCGCAGCAACCGCCCCGCTATGCGCGGCGTGCCGCGCGCACGCCTGGCGATTTCATTGGCGCCATCATCGGAGATGGCGATCGCGAGCACCCGCGCATTGCGCCGCACGATTCTTTCCAGTTCCTCGACCGTGTAGAACTCGAGCCTCAGCGGAATGCCGAACCGGTCGCGCAGCGGCGTCGTCAAAAGACCGGCGCGGGTCGTCGCCCCGACCAGGGTGAACCGCTTGAGGGGGAGTTTTACCGAGCGGGCGCCGGGTCCTTCCCCGATCATGAGATCGAGCTCGTAGTCTTCCATCGCCGGATAGAGGATTTCCTCGATCACCGGATTGAGACGATGAATTTCGTCGATGAAGAGCACATCGCGTTCTTCGAGCCCGGTGAGCTGCGCCGCGAGATCGCCCGCCTTGGCGATGACCGGCCCGGAGGTCGAATGGAAAGTCACCCCGAGTTCGCGGGCGACGATCTGGGCAAGCGTTGTCTTGCCGAGCCCAGGTGGCCCAACAAAGAGCACATGGTCGAGCGCCTCGCGCCGTGCTCTTGCGGCGTCGATAAAGACTTTTAGATTTTTCCGCGTCGCCTCCTGACCGGTGAAATCCGCAAGGGCCAAGGGGCGAAGCGACCTCTCCGCGTCGCCATCGCGCTTTTCGGGAGTAACGAGTCGAGGGCCTGGCACCGGAGGAAGCCTTAATGTGGCTAGTTTTTTCATACATGATATGTTTGCCATGGACAATGACCGGGTGCCGTCGCGCCGCAGCCGCGCAAGCAGCGATCGGCATCGACCTTTTCTTCTGAGCGAAGCAAGAATAATCCAGAACGTTTTGTCAAAAAGCCGCCAGAACCGCCGCTTGGGTCAACCCGCAAACCCAAAGGGCTAATGAATCCAAGCAACCCGCAAACCCAAAGGCTAATGATCCAAGCTTAAATTCAACCAACGGATGTTGCAAAGAGGTTGCCGAGTTCCGGCCGCCCAGTGTTGAGGCCGCTTCCAGACGCAACTTTTATTTGACGTCCTGGAGGGTAACGGTGCAACCTGCACCTTGGCGCGCCTCCTTTTATTGCGGCGCTGCGATGACTGCCATGCTACAATTGTCACGCGGCGCGATTCGGCTCGTAGTTCGCGCGATCACCCGAAGTTGAAACAGGTGAGACGATGGTAACTGCGGGCACCCATCCCAACATCGATCTTCCCGGCGTCAATTTCTATAGTCCAATTGGAGTTGTCAGCGGCCTCGGCGCGGCGGGCCGCGGATATTTGGCTGCTCTGCGGGCCGCCGCGGTTCCAGTATCCCTTGTCCCGGTTCACGAACTGTTCGTCCATCAGGCGAGCGTTGGCAGCGCCGAGCGCCGGCAACGGCCCCGTTACCCAATCTCGCTCGTCCACATCAACGCCGATTCCGTCCATCGCTTCCTGCACTTCCACGCCCGAACCTTCGCCCGCGCGCAATACAAGATAGGGATTTGGGCGTGGGAGCTGCCTGCGTTTCGCGACGAGTGGTGGAGTGAGCTTCGTCATTTCGACGAGATCTGGGTGCCGTCGACCTTTTGTCGGCGGGCGGTTCAGGCAATGACCGCAAAACCGGTGATCGTGGTGCCACACTCGGTGTCGGCGAACGAGGCGCCGCGGCCCGGATACCGCGAGATGCTGCAAATCGGTGGTGACGAGTTCGTATTTCTCTATGTGTTCGACGCTTCGAGCCTCGTAGAGCGGAAGAATCCGCATTGCCTCGTTGATGCCTTCGAAGCCGCTTTCTCGGAGCATGACCGGGTCCGTCTCGTTCTCAAGGTATCGAACGCCGGCAACGACCCGGAGTTTTCCTTGTATTTGGATGCCCTGGCCACGCGCAATGCTCGCTGCGTCGTGTTGCGCCAAACGATGGAAGCACACGAGCTCGCGAGGCTGGTCCGCGCCTCCGATTGTTATGTTTCTCCGCATCGCGCGGAGGGCTTCGGGCTGACCGTGGCCGAGGCGATGGCCCTTGGGGTGCCGGTGATTGCGACGGACTACGGCGGCACGGTCGATTTTGTGACGGAGGAGGTCGGATTTCCCCTTCGCTATCGTTTGGTGGAAGTCGATCGAGACCATGGTCCATATGCAAAGGGGGCGATATGGGCGGATCCGTCACGCGAACATTTGCAGGAATTGCTGCGCCGCGTCGTCGCGAATCCGCGCGCGGCGGCGGCAAGGGGGCAGCGGGCCCGCGCGCGCATGCGCGAAGACTACTCGGCGGCCGCGGTGGGACGGCGTATTGGCGAACGGCTCGCGGCGATCGCAGCGAGGTAGACGGCACCCGCCAATTGGAGAACGACGTTTGAACGACCGCTCACCGCTACGCCGCTTCGTCACGGTTTCCCGTGACTTCGGATTCGCCGTCGCGATGAGAGTGGCGTACTCCAAGGTCCGGGGCAGGCTGTGCCCTGCTTTGGCGCTGCCTGACGCGCCAGCCTACAACGCCAAGCACCGCGAGGTGAGCGTTCTTCTCAGCACCGCCGGGCAAGGCGCCGCCACATTGGATGCCGTTGCCGAAGTTGTTGCCGAGCGGGACGGACTGGACTTTGAGGTCTGCATCTGCGAGCGCTCTCCGGTGGAACCGGAGATGGCGCGCGCGCTTGCGCGCCTGCGCGGAACGCAGCCGTGGATTCGCATCGTGACGGCGGATGAGTCTGTCGACGACGCGACGGCGGCGCGATGGACGGTGGAGCAGGCCACGGGGCAGTTTGTCGCGCTCGTGGCGCCGGGATACACGCCAAAAGCCGGCGCAATCGCCAGGCTCCTCGCCCGGTTGCACAACGACCTTGGAATCAATGCCGCCGTGCTGGCCGGAACGGAGCGTGGTTTGGGCAGTCCGCCATCGTTCGTCCCATGGGCCGATAGCCGCCTGTTGGTGCAGAGGAAATCCGGATATTTGGCGGCCCTCAAAGGGCGCTGGCTCCTCACCGCGCAAGCCGTGGCCAAGGATCTGGACGAGGCGGGCGTGCCCACTGCGTATATGGCGGCCTGGGAGAGTGAAGAGTTGGATTGAAGCCACGCGAACTATCGCGGGGGAAGTGACGGCGCGGTTAAATCGCTATCATCGGCCGGAGGGGGCTTAGGGACAAAAGAGAGTCCTGGAAGGCGTCACGGTGCATTTGATCGCGAGGCTGTTCAGTTCTCTACACTTAAAACCTATAGAGGCGAGGCGAGCGGCCCGAACCGCGCGGGCCAAGATTTCGGTTCAACCCGCCGTTAACCAAAATCTGCCTTGATCCTCGGCCATGCTATTCGCTCCGGACGGTGGACCTTCTGTCGGACAAACTTGCGGTTTCGTTGGCTTTACCCATGTCGCGCGCGGCAAAAATTCTGATCTTCGATTCCGGCCTCGGCGGCCTGACCGTTTGCGCGGAGGTGGCACGGCTGCTCCCGGACGCGCAAATCATTTATGCCGCGGATAATGCCGCTTTCCCCTATGGCGAACTGGGGGAAGACGCGGTGGTCGCGCGGGTCTTGGCGGTAATGGATCGCTTGATCGCCTTCTGCGGTCCGGACGCCGTTGTCGTTGCCTGCAATACGGCGTCCACGCTGACGCTGCCGCATCTACGCGCGAGGTCCCCAAAAATCCCTTTCATCGGTACGGTGCCCGCGATCAAACCTGCCGCGAGCCAATCGCGCTCGGGGCTTATCTCCGTGCTGGCAACGCCTGGCACCGTTGCGCGGGATTATACGCGTGAATTGGTGCGCGCCTATGCCGCCCATTGCAAGGTTACCCTCGTTGGCTCGCGCGTGCTTGCGCCTCTAGCCGAAGCTTTCATGCACGGGAAAAATGTTTCGGACGCGGCCATAGCGAGGGAAATCGCGCCCGCCTTCGTGACATCCGGGGAACTGCGCACGGATTGCATCGTGCTTGCCTGCACGCATTATCCTTTGCTGCTGGGCCAATTCGAGCGGCTCTCGCCCTGGCCCGTGGCATGGATAGATCCAGCCCCGGCCATTGCCCGGAGAGCCGGCCATGTTCTGCGTGAACTCCTCGGCTTTCCGGAGTCAAATACGGCATCGGCGACGCCGAATTATGTGGTCTTCACCGGAGCATTGGCGACGGGACCAGAACTTCTGGAAGCCTTGCGCCCGCGAGGGATCGAAAAGGCCGTCATGGAGCCGATGCCGCTGTAGGATTTTCTGCAAGCCGGACGCCGGACGCCACTTTTCGGAACTGATCCTTAGGCGGCATAAGGAGCAATGGCGGGCATCTGGCCTTTGAAATTCCGTCCATGAATATGCAGCTCCATGCGGCGGACGAATGACTAGGGAGGAAATAGACCTGTGAATGGGATTGGCCGGTTGGTGGCAGCCTTGATCTTGGGAATTGTGCTGCTGGGAGCGCGGGCGGAGTCCAGGATACCAGCCTTATGGATATGAACATGAACATGGGTTGCATGCTGATGGCCGGCATGCACGAGATGCAAGTGTCCGTCTATCAATCCGGCGCATTGGATGACTCCTGCCAGGACATCCCGTCTCCCGGGCCTGCCGTGATTACGCTTAGCTCGGCTTCGAAAGACCTGCGGGATATGACGACGGAGGTTCGCATCGTGAGGGACACTGGAACCGGCACGGCGGCAACCGGAAATCTCGACCAGGTCACGCTGGCCTATCTCGCGCCGAAAAATTATCCTGCGGGTGTCATCACCCTTCCGGCCAATTTTGATAAGCCGGGCAAGTACGCGGTTCTCGTGACGGTAAGGGACGGCAAGGTGGCGATGTCCGGCCGGCTCGGCATGACCGTGGGAGAGTCCTCGCGCCAATGGATCTTCGTTTTCATCGGTTCCGGCGTTATAGTAGCAGCCGCGTTTGGCTATTATTTTCGGGAGCAACGCCACAAGAAAAAGCTGTCTGCCACCAGCGGTTGAGACGGCCGCCGCTGCGCGCGCCCACCTCTCTTTGAGCTCATGCGCCGTGCGAGCCTGGCGCCTTGATGTCGGCGAGCCACCCCTGCCAATCCTTGATCGAACCGTTGAAGGCGTTGCGATCGACGTAGCCGCGAATGCCGGCAACATGGCCCTCGGCGGTATGCTGCCAGAAATGCCAACGGCGATCGCCATATTTGACCGCCGGATAGTATTTCACGCTGCGGACCCAGATCGGGTAATCGGAAAACTCCCCCTTCATCACGTCGCGATGGAAATCGATCGAGGTATAGATCACCGGCTTTTTCCCATAGGCGCGTTCCATCGCAGCAAGCATGATTTTCATCTGGGCCAAGGCGGCGTCGCGCGGGATGCGCTTTGGGCAGGTCTTCGATTGCCCGTTCCACTCGACATCGAGCACCGGCGGCAAGGCTTCCGGGTCATTGGGGACATGCGCCGTAAACCAGGCCGCCTGTTCCACCATTGGTCTACACCAATAGGCGAAGTGATAGGCGCCGCGCGGTACGCCCGCGGCTTTCGCCGAGGTCCAATTTTGGGCGAATTTCTCGTCGACGCGGTCGCCCCCCTCGGTCGCCTTGATCCAGGCGAAGCGAACACCCGCGGCGCGCACGCTATTCCAATCGATATCGCCTTGATATTTGGAGACGTCGATGCCGCCAACTTCGTAATCCGACGGGCTCGGCAAGAGATCATCGCCGGTGACCCCACCCGCGCAGCCGCCGGCGAGCAGTACGAGGCCGAGCCCAAAAAATGAGCCGAGCGGGAAAAAGCAACGAGGAAAATATCTCATCGATGTTAAGAGCCAGACCGGGAAACCGTCGAATTATTCCATAATCCGTAATATGTCGTTAAAAAGTCGAAAAAACGGCCGTCCCGCAATCATACGTTCGTTTTGGCTTCGGACAAGTCCGCGAAGACTCTTCGAACCGCCGGTGCGGAACGCCGTTCGCCGCGCAACCAGAACGTCGCCGGCAACCCCACCCCGGGTGGGGCAATCCCGTCATGGGACGTCACGCTCAACTATGTCCCCATCGCCTATCCAGCAGAGACGCCCGCGATCATCCAGATGAAGCCGGGCGAGCGCGAATTCTGGCGCGTTGCCAACGCCTCGGCTGACACCATCCTCGATCTGCAAGTGGTCTACGTCGGAGTCGCACAGCCGCTCCATGTCGTCGCGTTCGACGGCGTCCCAACCGGGTCGCAGGACGGCACCCGTCGCGGCAAGATGTCGGCGACGGTGAAAAACGCGGTGTTCCAGACCCTCAATATCAACACCGGCCCGGATGGAGACAACGACCCGCAACGTCCGCTCGCGGTTATCCAGGCAACGCCTGATGCGCCTTCACTGCAGTTGGCTCGGGAACCGCCGGGACAACCGGGCCTGCAACGGTTCGAGGGCCTAGCTCAGGCAGCTCCGAGGGGACACCGCTCGCTCTATTTCTCAGAGGTCATTCGACCCGAACAATCCGCTGGCGATCACCACTAGGCAGGGATCGGTGGAGGACTGGACGATCCAGAATCAGGCCGACGAAAACCATGAATTCCATATGCACCAGATTCACTTCCTGCTACTGGCAGTCAACCGTGTGCCTGTGAAACCAGACCAGCAGCAACTCTATGATGGAAGTCCATCTATATGCGCTCCTGCGCGTCCTGCCATGGCAGGAAATTGCAGGGGCAGCCGCTCTGGCAGCTCGACGATCAGCATTCGCACCGGCGCGCGCCCGCCCATGACGAGACGGGTCACACATGGCAGCACTCCGACGAGGAGATTTTCCAGATGATTAAGTTCGGGCGCTTCAGCACGACGCCGCCAGGCGCGGTTTCCTACATGCCCGCCTTCGAGGATGTGCTGAGCGATCCCGAGATTCTTGAGGTGATGGCCTTCATCAAGGCGCGCTGGCCGCTCGGGCTGCGTGTCTCGCAGGAGATGCTCAATCCGGGCTTTACCGGTATGCCGGCTCGGGCGAATGAATGGACGCTGCCGCCCAACTGCACCGCGACGTTGCAGCGCTGGCGGGCCGAGTCCCGATAAGCTGCGCCCGGGAGACGCGGGGGACAATACTCGCCCGCGCCATCCTGCTCGACGCGAACGTTTAATAGTGGTTAACCGGTATCAAAACGCCAACAGCGGCGCCGGCGGCATAATTAAGACCGCTTCGCGGAGGCCATGATTGACGCACATATTGGCGTTCGCTACTTTGCTCCATCTCCCTTTCTTTTAATCGTCATAATGGCGCGAAATTGTTGCGGTTGATGATCGCATCGGCATAAACCCGCTTGGCAGAATTTGGACTGACGCCAGCTCTGACGGCCGCAACCGGCCGCTTTTACGTTCTCTTTTCAACTCAATTTCCGCCCCGGCCCGCGTTCAGCCCATCCGTGAAAGGCTTCCATGCTGTCCCGGTTCGTCGCCTTCACCTCGCTCGGCCGCAGGGCGCTTCCCAACCAATACGATCTTTTTGCATTTGCCCTGATCCTGGCCGCCTTCATCGCGATCAGCCAAGTTTCGCAAAGTGTAACCCTGCCGCTGACAGCGCCCGAATCGACTGTCGTTTCGCTCGACTATATGCACTTGCCCTATTATGCCTTGCGCACGACGTTGCGCATGTTCGCCGCCATCGCCGCTTCGCTGGTCTTCACTTTCGTCTACGCGACGCTTGCCGCCAAAAGCCGGCGCGCCGCGCTCGTCCTCGTTCCATTTCTCGACGTCTTGCAATCGGTGCCGATCCTCGGCTTTCTGTCGTTCACGGTGACCTTTTTCCTTGGGCTTTTTCCCGGCTCGATCCTGGGCGCCGAATTTGCGGCGGTCTTCGCGATCTTCACCTCGCAGGCCTGGAACATGGCCTTTTCCTTTTACCAGTCGCTCCGCGGCGTCCCGCGCGACCTGATCGAGGTTGCGCGTGGTTTCGGTCTTTCATGGTGGCAGCGGTTCTGGCAACTGGAAACGCCCTTCGCGATGCCCGGGCTCATCTGGAATATGATGATGTCGATGTCGGGAGGCTGGTTTTTCGTCGTCGCATCCGAAGCGATTTCGGTTGGCGACACCACCATCAAATTGCCCGGCATCGGCTCCTATCTCGCCCTCGCCATCGACGAAAAGCGCATCGATGCGGTGTTCGCGGCCATCGTCGCCATGGTGGCCGTGATCCTTGCCTATGACCAATTGCTGTTCCGGCCGCTGGTCGCCTTCGCGGCGCGATTTCGGGTCGAGCTTTCGGCCGGTCAGATCCAGGAAAAGTCCTTCGTGGCGAATGTCTTCGCAAGGACACGTTGGATGCGCGCATCGATGCGCGCTCCGGCTCAACTGTTGCGTACCATAGCGCTTCTGCGTATGGAACTTCCAGTTCGCTCTTCCCAATCGGTGCCACAAAGCCCCGCGCTAAGCCGCATGATTGATATTCTATGGATAGCGTGCCTCGGTCTCGGCACGGTTTGGGCCGGGTGGCTCATCGTCGATTACGTGCGCCAGGAACTCAGCTGGAGCGATTTTTGGCAATGCGTGCTCTATACCATATTTACCATGATGCGCGTGGTCGTGCTCATGGCGCTGGCGACCTTGGTCTGGGTCCCGGCCGGAATCTGGATCGGTCTACGGCCGGCGCTCGCCGAGAAAGTGCAGCCCCTGGCGCAATTCCTGGCGGCGTTTCCGGCGAATGTTATTTTCCCCGTCGCGGTCGTGTTTATTCTGAAGTTTTCCCTGAACCCCGACATCTGGCTTAGCTTTCTGATTATCTTCGGCACGCAATGGTACATTCTTTTCAACGTCATCGCCGGCGCCTCGGTGTTTCCGAACGATCTCAAGGAAGCGGTAGCGAATTTTCGCATCCGCGGCTGGGATTGGTGGAAGAACGTTATCATCCCCGCTATTTTCCCCTATTACGTGACGGGAGCGCTGACCGCCTCGGGCGGATCCTGGAACGCGGCGATCGTCGCGGAATATGTGAAATGGGGCGGCGACACAGTGTCGGCGCATGGTATCGGCGCCTACATCGCCAAGGCGACCGCGGATGGCGATTATCCGAAAATCGTGCTCGGTGTCGCGGTCATGTCGATCTTCGTCATTATGTTCAACCGCCTTCTTTGGCGCCCGCTTTACGACCTCGCCGAAAGGCGCTTGCGGCTCGATTGAGGTGCTTTCATGCAAGACAATTTTGCCCGGACTTCATTTGCAAGCAAGAAGTCCTTGCTTGAAGTTAGAAATATCTCGCAGCGCTACCAGACCGGATCGGGCGAGCTAGGCCCGGCGGTCCTCGACGATGTTTCGCTCGATCTAAAAGAGGGCGAAATCGTCGGCTTGCTCGGCCGGTCCGGCTGCGGCAAATCCTCGCTCCTGCGCATCGTCTCCGGGCTCATTTTCCCCACCGGCGGCGAAGTGAGCTATCTTGGCCAGAAAGTAGCTGGTCCGGTCGATGGCGTCGCCATGGTGTTTCAGAGTTTTGCGCTGTTTCCTTGGCTGACCGTGCTCGCCAATGTCGAGCTTGGCCTCAGGGCAAAACAGATCGCCAGGGACGAAGCGCGCCGGCGCGCGTTGAAAGCGATCGACCTCATCGGGCTCGACGGTTTCGAGTCCGCTTTCCCAAAGGAGCTTTCCGGCGGTATGCGCCAGCGAGTCGGCTTCGCGAGGGCGCTTGTCGTCCAGCCCAATATTCTGTTGATGGACGAGCCTTTTTCGGCGCTCGACGTGCTCACCGCGGAAACCCTGCGCACCGACCTTCTGGACCTTTGGGTCGAGGGGCGCATGCCGATCAAGAGCATCCTCATGGTCACCCACAATATCGAGGAGGCGGTCCTTATGTGCGACCGCATCATCGTGCTGTCGAGCAATCCCGGCCGGATCACCGCCGAAATTCAGGTCAGGCTGCAGCATCCGCGCGACCGGCTCGATCCCGAGTTCCGCCAGTTGGTGGATAAGATCTACGCGCTCATGACCAAGCGGCCGGAACCGGTCGCGCCGGGCCGCGAGGGGGCGTTCCCAGGTCTTGGCTTTGGCATGGCCCTGCCGCGCGTTTCGACCAATACGCTCGCCGGCATGATCGAGGAAATCGCCGCCGAACCCTATTTGGGCCGCGCCGATCTTCCCGCGCTCGCCGATAGCCTGCAAATGGAAGTCGACGAACTATTTCCGGTGGCCGAAACCTTGCAATTGCTGCGCTTCGCCGAGATCGAGGAAGGCGACATCAAACTCACCGCCGCTGGACACCGCTTCGCCGAGGCGGATGTCGATGTACGCAAAAAGCTTTTCGGCGATCATCTTCTGACCTATTTGCCGCTTGCCGCGCGGATAAAACTGGTCCTCGACGAGCGGCCCACCCATACCGCCCGCGCGGTCCGCTTCTTGGAGGAACTCGAAGATTACATGTCGGAAGATTATGCCGACCGGACCTTGAAGAGCGTCGTGAACTGGGGCCGCTACGGCGAACTCTTCGCCTATGACGAGACGTCCGAAACCTTCAGCCTGGAGAATCCGCAATAGGCCGCATCGGAGATTTTCTTGCTGTCGCGCCGTAGTTTTCTTTCTGGGACCCTTGCGATAGGCGCGGCATCGCAGGTGCGCGCGCAAACGGGCGGCGCCGCGCCAGTGGTGCTGCGGCTCGAGCGCCGCGACATAGAGGTGAACGGCAAGTCCGCTTCCGTATTTTGCATCCGCCAGCCGGATGGGACGTTCGGAATCACCACTGACGTGGGCAAGCCGTTTCGCGTCCGGGTCGAAAACCATATCGAAGAGCCGAGCCTGATCCACTGGCATGGCCTCACGCCGCCCTGGCGGCAAGACGGCGTCCCGGATGTTTCCGGGCCCGCGATTCCGCCGGGAGGCAGCGCCGACTTCGATTTCCCTCTGAGCCGTGGCGGCACCTATTGGATGCACTCGCATTATGGATTTCAAGAGCAGCTTCTGCTTTCGGCGCCGCTGATCATCAGGGATGGCGGCGAGATGTCCGGCGGGCAGGACATAGTCATAGAGCTCGCCGATTTCAGCTTCACGCTGCCGGAAATGATTTATGCGGATCTTCAGGCACGTCAGCCCGCCGCCATGAACATACCGGGCATGGCAATGGCGGCCATTAAGAGCAAGCCGGATTTGAATGATGTTCAATATGACGCTTTTCTCGCCAATAGCCGCACCCTTGCCGATCCGGAAGTGGTCAAGGTCGAGCCCGGCGGCCGCATGCGGTTGCGTATCATTAACGCCTCTTCGATGAGCGCCTACCACATCGATCTCGGCCGGCTCAAAGGCAATCTCGTCGCGGTGGATGGGATCCCTGTCCGACCGGTTCGCGGCCGCAACTTCCCCATCACCGTCGCGCAGCGGCTGGACATCGAGCTGACCATTCCAAAAATTGCCGCCGCCTACCCCGTGCTCGCGGTGCTGGAAGGCGAGCGCAGGCGGACCGGCATCGTGCTCCTCGCCGGGAAAGGACAAGTTACCCGCATTCCGAGCATGGCAGACGCGGCATCGCCACCGCTTACTCTCGACCTTGAGCGTTCACTGAGCACAGCCGCGCCTCTGGCAGACCGCAAGGCGGACCGGACGCACGTGGTGAACTTAACGGGATCGATGCAAGGCTACCAATGGTCGCTCAACAATGTGGCTTGGAACAAAGACGTCCCGCCACTCAAAGTCAGCGAGGGCGAAAGGGTGGAGCTTGTGATCACCAATCAAACGATGATGCCGCATCCCATGCATTTGCATGGCCATTCGTTCCAGGTGGTCGCGATCAACCGCAACCGCTTTGCCGGCGCCTTGCGCGACACGGTGCTCGTGCCTCCGAAAACGACCGTGACCGTGGCTTTCGACGCCGACAATCCGGGATGGTGGGCATTTCATTGCCACCTTCTGTACCATCAGCATGCAGGCATGTTTCAAACTGTGCGCTACGACTGAACGCGCCGCGACGACCGTCCTTGCCGGGGGGATCCGGATCCGCACCGTCTCCTTCGGCATCCGGCTGGAGTTACGAGGACCGGCATGTTTCATCACGCGAATGCGCCCTGCCCGCCTGGGATCGACGGCGCGGTAGTGGGTCAGTCTGAAATTAGTCACTCTTGGTTGCTGTGGAAACCGAACAGAAAGCGCGACTCCGCTTAATATGCTGTCGGCAGGGCGCCGATCGGCCCAAGTAGCGAAAAGGAGAACGACGGTGGAAGTCAAACGCAGCGGCTCACAGCCTTCCGGCAAGGGACCGGCAGACTGGTTTACGGGCACTGTCCGAATCGATCCGCTGTTCAGCCCGCCTGACCCGGCCCGCGTTGGGGGTGCCAGCGTCACTTTCGAGCCCGGCGCGCGCACGGCGTGGCACACCCATCCGCTCGGTCAGACTCTGATCGTCACGGCCGGTTGTGGTTGGGTGCAGCGCGAGGGCGGACCGGTCGAAGAAATCCGGCCGGGTGATGTGGTCTGGTTTTCACCGGGTGAGAAACACTGGCACGGAGCCACGGCTACTACGGCGATGACTCATATCGCAATTCAGGAAAAGCTCGATGGCAAGGTTGTCGATTGGAACAGGTGAGTGACGACCAGTACCGGATGTGATGTCGCAGAATTCAGACCGACCCACTACCGACGTCGGTCCGCCCTTGCGTTGGCCCGGATGTTCACGCTAAAAATGCATGCGAAGGAGTGTAGCTCAATTGGTTAGAGCACCGGTCTCCAAAACCGGGGGTTGGGGGTTCGAGTCCCTCCTCTCCTGCCAATTAAATCAAAGAGTTAAGTGGTAAATTCAAGCTTCCCAGCCATCGGTAAATCAGTCGAGGTATACGGCTGGGTAACAAAAAATTGATTACCCTGCCCCGCCGCCCAGCCCCGCGCTCACTCTCTGGCCGGGTTACCTCGCGTCTCGCAGCCGCCCCAATCGCCAGCAAGCGCAACCCATAAAGCCCAAATTCGACACAGGCCGCCGGTCAAAATCATTGCGCGTTGTCCAAGTCTTTGCTGCGCAAGCGCATGAGTGTGTCGTCCACCCAATGCTTATCGCAAATGCCCTCGACATAGGCATTGTTCGCCGCGTCCGTCGCTGACTTCGAAGTTTGCTCCAACCCGATGTCGTCGAGCCCGAGCCCGTTGGCTGTCCAAATCAGCCAAGCGGCGTGCGATACGTCTTTCAAGCGAGTTTCGAAATCAGGCATTGTTCGCCTCCATAAGACAGCCGCAAACTTTCGGCGAACCAAGCAACTTGCGCCGCCGAGCGTCACGTAAAGGCAACGCTTAGCTCAAAATTAAAGCTCGGGGCGCCTTGCTAAGCTTAATCTATGACGCCACCGACCGACCGAAGTCGAGCCTCGTTAACGAGCGCGGTCTCCAGAGGTTCAAGCTTAGCGGCTGAAATTCGGGGCAACTCCCCCTTCCCGCCGGATCGGCAACCCTGCCGCTCGCCCACAGGTGGAAATTTTAGAGCCCAGAAGCGCAAGGGGGGCAGTCGCCCCTGATTTCTCCACGAAAAAGCCTGTGATTTCAGGGCTGTTTTTCGGCACGAAATTCTTACCAATTATCTTTGATCCTTTTTTCACTGTCCTGTTGGAACTTCCCCGGATCCGAAGAGTTGCGACGGCCTCAACAACTAAAGACGGAGGCTCCCATGGTGGCCAAGACCGTGCTCGTTGTCGAAAACGATCCGTGCCTTCGCATAGTTGCGGAGGAAATGTTCGCAGCGGCCGGCATTGAAGTCGAAAGCGTGCAGAGGGCCGATCACGCGCTTGCTATCGTCGCACAACGCTCCGAACAAACGGCGTTGCTTTTCACCGATGTCCAGACTCCCGGCCCGATTGACGGGATCGATCTTGCAAGGCTGGTGAAAACACACTGGCCTCATGTCGAAGTCCTGGTCACATCGGGCAGACCTGTTTCGAACATCGTTCTCCCTGGTGGGGTGCGATTTACTTCAAAGCCGTGGTCGCGCGAGCAGGTTCTTGAGCTGGCAAGAGCAGCCGTCGCCAAACAGTAACTATACTGATACTCTTGTAAATGATATTCGCGGGCTTCGGCTCGAAAAGGGCCATCGGCCTAGACGGTCCACAATGGCCTTGATTTCCTGCCGGGTTGGGATATCCGCCCCAACCTTCAGGTGGCCCTTCTGGCGCCTGTCTGCGCGGCTATCGACGCCCTTGTGCCGGCGCGACCTCAACTCACGGACAACTTTGCGCGCCACAAGACCGCGCTCTTGCGCATCGGCCATGAGAGCTCCAAGGCTCCCGGTAAACTTTCGCACCATCGCAGGCGACCGCGCGGCGCCGTGACTCGCGAAAGCTTGATATTGCCGATGAATGGCCGGATATGAAACTTGATGTCCTGCCGGTAGCTGTCGATCGTGCTGCGCTCCAGCCGGCGCGCCGCGCACGTTTCAATTCACAGATCCGCCGCCTCGGCAATCGTGATGCAGGCGCTGTCTGGCGTGTGAGCCCTTGTGTGATCTCAAATGTTGACCTGGTTTCGAAGGCGTCGGCTTCCATTTTGAGGCGGAAAGTCTTCAGCCGGCGCTCTCCAGCCTGATCGGCAAAATCGACAATCCAAGCCTGGCGCTCTTCGCCGGCCGCAGTTTTCCATGTGCGCTTTCTGACCGACATTGGGTCACCTTATGCTTTACACGGCATTGGATCAAGATGCAGTGATGTTTTCTACCCAGGTGAAACCTTTAGTGCCCTAAAAGCGATGGAATCGCGTGGTTCTCCAGGGACCCGCGAAGACGCCTGTCGCAGTGTGGCTGGCCGTCTCCCGGCTATCCACGTGGCGCAGCCCCTGATCTGCCCCGAGGTCAAGGGCCTCCGCCCCGCTTGACCGGCTAAATGTTATTTACGCGTAATCGAGGAGATATCGCGTGATCATCCTGGTAATCGGCGGCCTCCTGCTAGGGGCGATCCTCGGGCGATTTTTCACTGTCCTGGTTCTGGTCCCGGCATTTGCGCTCTCGCTCGCAATGGTTGTCGCGAGTTCCGCTTATTTCGGGCACACTCTGCTGCGCGCGCTTCTTGAATTCGCGGTGCTGATCACAAGTCTGCAAATTGGCTACGTCTTCGGCCTGGTGTCATATGCGGCTGAAATTCGGGGCAACTCCCGCTTCCCGCCGGATCGGCAACCCTGCCGCTCGCGCACAGGTGGAACTTTTAGTGCCCTGAAGCGATAACCGGCAATCGCTGGGTTGCCAGCGAAGACGCCTGTTGCGATGTTGCATTGTGGCTGGCCTCCCCCCGGCTATCCACCAGGCGCAGCCCCTGATCTGGCTCCCTCCAGGTCAGGGGCCTCCGTTTGCGGCTGATCCTTTGCGGGGTTGGGAGATCCCTTCAATGGAATTCTGGAGAACCGATGAGATCGTGCCGGTTATCTTAATCATTCTCTTTGAGCTCATGGTGTTAGGCCTGATCAATTACACTGCGCCCGCGCCATGAGCCGCTCCAACACCCAGCACAGCGCGCGAAGCTTCAAGGTGAGATAGCGTCGTCGGCTTCGTCCGGGCCATTCGCGGGCCGCTTTGCGCTCGGCATCGGCGGCGCGGTGCCATCGATCGTAAAACGGTCTGACGGTTGCTTCCCCCGGCCACTCACCCGGCTTTGGCACCGATATCCATCTCCATATTTTTTTTCCGCCTCAGCCCTGATAGTCCTGCACCTCGATCATCGCCGATACCGAACTTGCTCCAAATCGTCTCTTCGCGGCGTTCAATGCAACCTATACTCCGGAAATTGCGAGGCAATTCGGGACTCCGAATTCGCAGGGAGCGTCCACGCTTGGGCTGAAGACGGCTTTGACCTATCGGATCACGCCAAATGTGGCGCTTGGCGGCGAGGTCGAATATTACCGCGCTTACGGAGGGGCCGGGGTCAAATCTATCGCCGGAGATGCGCTCTTAGCCGGCCCAACATGTTTCTTCCAGTTCACGAACAAGCTCTTTCTCTCGGCCGCCTACTCCACCCAGATTGCCGGTCATGCGGCGGGCAACGCAAACTTCCTCGATCTGACCAATTTCACCCTGAACAAAGCCCGATTGAAGCTTATCTGGGAATTCTAATGTTTAGCTGGGAGAGTTTCGATGCCTACGCCACGCGCCATGGTTTGGTCCGCGACCGCGACGATGCTTCTAACTTGTCTAGGCCAATTGTCGGCTGACGGTCAGGAAGCCGTCACGGCGCGCACGGCCATCAAGGAGCATCGGTTCCAGCCCGCCGAAATTAGAGTGCCGGCCAACACGCCGATCACGCTCGTCGTCCGCAACCTTGATCCGACTCCCGAAGAATTTGAATGCAAGACGCTTCGAGTCGAGAAAATCGTGGCGGGCAAGTCCGAGATCACGATCCTCCTGCGGCCGCTCGCGCCCGGCCGCTATCGTTTCGTTCGCGATTTTAACGAGGCGACCGCCGAAGGCGATAGGCGATAGCGCCTCTCCCGCCTTCTCGGACGAAGGGGAGCGCCGAACGCGCGCATCGCGCGAGGATCGCGGCGAGACAAGCGGGCAGGGATGTCCTCGCAAAATGCGCCGCGACGAATGTTTGCCCTGTTTTCTCGGCGAGGCGCTTTGCCGTGATGGCGGCGATGCTAGACATATTTTGCTAGAGCGTGATCAGGTTTAGCCGAATCGGGTTTGGGGATTCCGCTCCTGCCACGAATCTGATTCAAGCTGCTGGCCGGGCGGAGGCTGGCAAGGATGACCAAGCCCTATTCATTGGATCTTCGGGAGAGAGTTACAGAACGGGTCGCGGCGGGAGACAGCGTGCGAGCCGTTGCCACGATCTTCACGGTGAGCGTGGCGAGTGTGGGGCGCTGGTCGCAGCGGCTTCGGAGGACGGGCAGCGCCGCGGGTGGGAAGATGGGGGGCCATCGGGCCTGCACGCTCATTGGAGAACGGGGCTGGCTCATGGAGCGGATCGCGGCCGAGCCCGAGGTGACCGTGCGCGGGCTCATGACGGAACTCGCCGAACGCGGCGTTGCCGTCAGCTATGGCACGGTCTGGAATTTCATCCATCGCGAGGGAATGAGCTTCAAAAAAAAGCGTGCTGCCGGCCGAGCAAGATCGCCCCGACGTGGCGCGCCGCCGGGCGCGTTGGAAAAAATATCAGCCGAGGATTGATCCTGCCCGTCTCGTCTTCATCGATGAAACCTGGGTCAAGACCAACATCGCTCCCATCCGAGGTTGGTGCGCGCGGGGCCGGAGGCTCGCGGCAAAGATCCCGCACGGTCACTGGAAGACAATGACCTTCCTGAAGTAGGCCAGCGGGGTCATGTGAGGATCCCTGACGCGAACGTAGCGGGGGCAAGATGATGAGACGGCGGCGCGAGCGTTGGCTGCTGATCCGAGTGGCGGCGCAAAATGTCGGCCGGCGCAGGCTGCGCGCAATACTCCTTGGCGTCGCCGTCATGTTGGGTGTCGGCGTCGGCTTCGCGAGCTTCGTTACAGGGTCGGCATTGCGCGCGGGCATGGCCACCAGTCTGTCGCGCATGGGCGCAGATCTTGTCGTCGTACCCCGAGAGACGTTGGTGAATATCACGTCGAGCTTGCTGACAGTGCAACCGACGGACGCGTCATTGGACGCCACATGGCGAAATCTCTTGCCGCTATTCCTGGGGTAGCGAGAGTGGCTCCTCAGCGCATCGTCCCATCAATGATTGACGACCACGCTGCCAATCTGATTGCGTTCGATCCTGCGAGCGACTTTTCAATCCTGCCGTGGCTTGGCGAACACCAGCCCGGGCCACTGAGCAGGGATAGCGTGATCACCGGAGGTCGTGTCGCGGCTCGGGTTGGGGAGGCGCTCCAAATCTGCGGCGAGTCACTTGTCGTTCATGGCCGACTCGAGCAGACGGGCGTTGGCCCGGTCGACCAGTCCTACTTTCTGAGCTTCGACGCGCTCGCCGCCATCAACGCTCTCAACCACGCATCGGGGGCGCAAAGTGGCGAGAAGGCGGCAGCATCGGCCAATGCAGTAAATGGTCTGGCGGCGCCACATGTCGAGACCGATGCCTGCAAGGCAGACCTGCCGCTCAACCGCGTTTCGGCATACTTGCTGCAGCTTTCCCCTGGCGCAAAGGTGGAAGAGTCAAATTCTCTATTGCTCAGCTCACGGGGATCAGAATCGTCGAGGGCAATGCCGTGCTCACCTCTTCCCGTCAAGCGCTGGGCCCACTTTTACTCGGCATCGTCGTGTTCGCCGTGTTTCAGGTGGTTGCTATGATGATCGTTGTTTCGCTGCTTTTCTCGGCGATTGTCCAAGAACACTACCGCGAAGTCGGTCTGTTGCGGGCAATGGGGGCACGACCCAACCAAATCATGACGATTATTCTCGCTGAGTCTGCGATCGTCACGGGACTTGGCGGCGTTGCGGGTCTTGCCTTTGGTACGGCACTGCTACTGATCTTTGCCCGCTCGCTTGGCTTCTACTTTGGCCTTCTCGGCGTTCCGTTCTCCTGGCCACCACTCGCTCTCTTGCAGGAGAGCGCGGTCGTGACAGTTGTCTTCTCGGCGGTTCTCGGTCTCGTCGGTTCCTTTCTGCCAGCTTGGCGCGTGCGCGGGCTGGACCCTTATGCGCTCATTCAGACGCAAGTGCGCTGACGTGACCCTTTCGGCGCAGTTGCTCACCAAACGCTATGGTTCCACTTCAGGCTACGAGGCTGTGCGCGGCGCGAGCCTCGAGCTCCAGGCCGGCGAGTTTATTTCGATCGTCGGCCGGACCGGTTCGGGCAAGTCGACCTTGCTTGCGGTGCTCGGCGCCCTGACCAAGCCGACGGCGGGTAAACTCTTGCTGGATGGCGCTGATGTCTGGGCTCTCTCGGAGGAAAAACGCTCGATCTTTCGTAGCCGCCACGTCGGCTTTATCTTCCAGTTTCCGAGCCTTTTGTCGAACTTGACCGCCGTGGATAACGTTGCCGTTCCGGCTCTTCTTGGGTGCACAATGGCTGTCGAAGCAGCCTATGCGAGGGCCTCCGACCTGCTCGCGCGCGTAGGCCTCGGCAACCGCGCTGACGCCTATCCCGGCAGCATGTCTGGCGGCGAGCAACGTAGGGTGGTGATCGCCCGTGCGCTGATCAATTCGCCTCCTCTGTTGCTTGCCGATGAACCGACCGGCGATCTCGACGAGGATACCGAAGCTGATATCATTGACCTTCTCGAGCAATTGCACGGCAGCGAAACCTTCAGCTTCGTGCTCGTCTCCCATAATTTGGATCTCGCCAAACATGCGCAGCGCATCTACGAGATGCGGCAAGGCGTGCTCGCGTCCATCGACCTGTTGCCGGCTGTTGTCGATGTCGAACCTCGGGTGCGGCATTTCGGGCCGGCCACGGTGAATGTGCGACCCGACCTAACGGTCACGGCGCGCGAGCCTGTCCGCCTCGGCGCAAATCTCTGGGGCAGTGTGCGGCCCTTTTTGCTTGGGGGAGCCGCGGTCTTCGCTAGCATCCTGGTTGTCGACTTCGGAGTCGCAAAATATCAGGAAATGCAAGTTCGCGACCGCGGAGCACGGCTCGCCCAATTGGCGGATATGGCGCTTTCTCGCCTGCAGGCCGATATTCAGTCGGTTTCCGACCTTGGCGACGGGCGGTATGAATTGGCGGTGTATCTTTGGAATGTCGGCAGCGACACGCCCATCTACGTGATGTCTCCAGAAATGCATGCCTATGTTCAGGTCGGCAAGTTTTGGCAGGAAGTGCCTCTGGAGCCGGCCGATAGCACCTCGAGCGGCGTCTTAAAAATCGATGGCAAGCTGACCTACCGCTACGTGTTCGATGCGCGGGTAAAAGACTTCACGCAATTGCTCCCGAACTATATGCACGTACGCTTCTCGGATACGATGCTCGTCAGCCCGAGTAGCATGCCAAAAGGCGACGTGTTCGAGCGCAAGGACAATTTTTACGTTTACTTGAAGCCGTTCGATGTCGCCGACGAGGTTGTCTTGAAGCGGATGAAGTTTTCGGGCAAGCCGCCCGTTTGGATCCCGATGCCACCCCACTAATATCAACTCCCTGAGGGGGGTGACTCTTTGGGGGATCTTCGGGGTGATTTTGATGCGGCGCGTCTTACGTGCTCTATTTGGCAACGTGACAGAGCCTACATGATCATTATGGGCATTCGGGGAGCCGCAGAAGAGTATCCGGCTGATCGCCATCTGATTCAGTCTTCAAATACTTTTTGCCGGAGGGGCTGACGGCTACAATAACTCCAACGGTTCTGCGATGAGCTTGAACAAAAAACGCCCGCTCGCCACTCTCTATTTTGCCTATCGCATCATTCAACGTGATTTTCCACTGAGAGCTTACGTAGCCCCCAACGTGGGTGATCCTTTCATGGGGGCTCATTCTTTCAGTTCTGTTAATGCACTTTATCTGCACGCTGTTCGCCACCCGAACCTCCTAACGGGAATCGTCAACCACGGGCGCGATCCGGATTACGAAATCATGCGACAAGCCGAACCGCCACGATCTCGGCCCAGGCTGCAAAGACCTCGGCGGATCCCGAACGAGATGCGCGCCAGGCTTCAGGCTGAAGCTCGTGGCGGGCCAACCCGGCCCGTTGTCCACAAAGCCTTCGCCAGCGATTGGGCTTGCGCCGGGTCGCCTTGCCGAGCCCGCCATGCGCGATTTCCTGATTGCTACCATAAACCCTATTGATATGAGCAAGACCGAATCCGCAAAATTCACCCGCCGATCACGTCCCGAACTGATCGCCCGGCGAACCTGCGATTACAGTGCAAACTCAAACGTCTTGCCGTTTGTCAGATCGACATCGAAAAAAGCAAAGTCGTGGGCTTCATGTAAAACCTTCCTGGTGGCCGCGACAGACGCTTCGACCACGCCGGCAGCCGTGACAATCGGCGACCATCACTTGCAGAACCGTGGCGGCCAACGGTTCGTCTTCGACAACGAGGTATGCAATGTTTTCATGGGACGTAGCCTTGGCGGTCGCTTGGAGTGAGATTGGACCTAT
>PEFW01000179.1 GCA_002890675.1 Candidatus Methylaffinis lahnbergensis | reverse complement strand
ACAACAGAACAGGGAATGTATTCGCGCAATCAGGGAATCGGCGTAGATCGACGCATATCGCCATGGCTTCCTGCCGCAAGACCTCATTGCAGGCCTGACGGCGGCCATCGCCATCCCTGAACACATGGCTACCACACGCCTCGCTGGGCTTTCTCCGGAGATCGGCTCTTCGCGTTTCTGGCAGGGTCGCTGGCCTTCGCGATCTTTGGGGACAGCCGCTTCCTGTCATCCGGGGCGGATTCGACGATCACGCCAATTTTCGCTGGCGGGCTCGCCCCTGTCGAATTCGCGACGCGAGCAAACTGGCATCGGACGTGACGACGGATCCACGAAACTGAAGCATCGATCTGCGGTCGAAATCGAGTCTGAGAACCTCGCCGTTCGATTCACTCCGTTTTGGCCGAAACTCCGTCTGTTGATGTCGATAGGAAAAACGAGCAAGCATTCAGGAAATCGGCGGCCCGCAGACGTCTGCGATGGGGCCCCCCGCGCCGGAGCTGTGCCCGGCAGGCCCTTCGCGTAGATCGGCCTTCACTCGCATCCAGACCAGGGTAGCTATGCACGCCATCTGCGTGTCGCCCTGTTGCGGCGCCGATGCCGAAGGATTGTCAGCCACAACTTTCAACGCGCAGATCTCGACATTCATTGGCCTGGGGTACTACTGCCGCAGGCGAGCGCTTTCGCCATCCCGGCATCATCAAACCTCAAGTTACAAGGCCAGTAACAGGGATTGAAACCGCGCCACATCCAGCGCGACATTCAAGACGCAAAAGGCGACGGAAAGGGGTCGTCGGCCCGGTTGGCTCAGCCACGGAGCTTAACTGGAGCGTGGCGACGCAATTTTATGGCAGAATATGCGTTCGAAAAATGAGAGATTTACTCGGCCTATGGCGAGCAACGATTCGCCGTCTCGAAGGTGGAGCAAAGCATTATGGTAGATCAAGAATCCGTTCGTCCACTCGCCAAAAGCGCTGCAGCGACGGCCAAGGACGCGCCAGCGCCGGGCTATGAGATTGTAGCGCGCGCCATCACTGGGGATGACCCGCCGGCATGGCTCGTCAAATTCTTAAAAATGTGGGGACCGTGCCTTGCGGTGGATCGCGGCGTCGCCGCCGTCAAGCTCCCAACGAGAGCGCACATGAGGAAAACCCTGGAAGGCGTCAGGGCCGCAGCGGCGCTCATTTTGAGCGCGTTGGATGACGGCGAGACGCGAGGTTTCCTCGACGCTGCTTCCCCAGGAACAATCCCTGATCGTTTGGCGATATGTCGCTTGATGAGCGATCTTGTGCGACGCGCCAAAGAAGGCGTCTCCTGGCTCGTGACGAAAAATGGCAAGACGAAGGTGGGCCGGAGCAGAGCCGTGCCGCCGGGGTCTTTTCCCCCTAAGACCTATTGCGCCGCCATCATCGCTGAAGCCTGGAGCTTCGTCCATGCCGTCGAGCCCGCGCCGAAAAATCAGAAGGCTGCGGCCGCCGCACACCTCTTCTGGAGGGAATCGTTGGAGGGCCTGAGCATGGAGGAGACGAAGCTGGCGCTTGAGTGGATGCGCGCCACGGACGCCAAGAAAAGCTGGGGCGAGCCGCTCAACGGTTGGCGGCGTCATTTCAAAGAGGCGAAAGAGCCTCACGTGTCAGAGATGCGCAAGGAAATCCGCCGCCACCTCACGGCAGGCAAGCGTCAAGCTGAGATGTTTGCGGCGCCTAAATAGGCCGGAAAAGCCGCCAATTTAGGTCCGTTGCGAATCGAGGAGGTTTTTCGAAACACTTCGAGCCAGGAAATCACCGCCTCGCAGGCGGCGTCGCAAAAGGCTCGATCGATGTCGGATATTGCAAATTCTAGGTTGAAATCAGGTGTGAAGGAAAAGTTTTCGGTAGGCCGCGCAGCGCCGTTGCAATGTGGCCGGTTCGCTCTCCTTCCGATCATCGAACTCAAGCCCGATCCGTCCAATCCGCGCAAGCACGGCCGCGAGCAAATCAGAGCAATCGCCCGCAGCATCGCCGCCTTCGGCTTCAACGCGCCGATTCTGATCGACAGGAACAAGCAGATCGTAGCCGGCCACGGCCGCTACGAGGCGGCCAAGCTCAATCAATGCGCCGAAGTCCCGGTCG
>PEFW01000178.1 GCA_002890675.1 Candidatus Methylaffinis lahnbergensis | reverse complement strand
GCCTTGCCCAATATTATCGCGAGAACGTGGTCGGCGGCCCCGGCGCGTTCGTGGTCCAGATCGACGATTTCAGGACCTTTGGCGAAGCGATGATGCGCAAGCTCGTCAACGAGATTGCCGACGCGCGTCAGCCCGGCTGAGCAGGACGGGTCAAAACCCAATCAGCCTGGACTGGTTTCGGCCCTGAGCTGCCCGTCGACCGTGAAGTAAGCCGCGTTCGCGATGGCGGGGCAGCTGTCTGAAGGTCATGCGTTGCCGATCATCGCGAGGGGAGCGTCCGAGGCGACCGGGAGCATGGCCATGACGAAGGCGCGCCAAAGGATGGCGAGCCAGGCCAAGAGCCTTCGGAAGTTGTAGCCGGCGGCGGCGAGGACGGCGTTGGCGGCGTCGCCGTGGGTTCCGGCGAGGTAGTTTCGGCCCATGCGGTGCTCGGACTTGGCGTGGCCGATGACCGGTTCGACCGCGGAGCGGCGGCGGAGTTCGCGTTTGATGGTCTCGGTGACGCGGCGTCTCTGGCCGGAGATATAGACCTTGAACTTGTGGCCGGACGGGGCGTTGTGGCCGCGATAGCCGCGGTCGGCGACGATACGCGAAAGGCTTGCGGCGATCTGCATTTCGATTTCCGGGATGACGGCAGCGAGCGTGTGGCCGTCGTAGGGATTGCCGGGCAGCGCCTTAGCATGGGCGATGAACTGACCGCCCTTGGAGCGATGCAGTGTCGTGGCGAGGGACACCTTGACGCCGAACTCATAAGGGCGATGGACTTTTCCCTTGCCGATGCATTCGACCTCGGGCGCGTGCAGGGAATAGACCCTCTGGACGGAGCCCGAGGGCAAGCCTTTGCGTTCTCGCTGATGCCGGCGCTGCGCGCGCACCCGGCGGGCGAGCATGAGCGGATGGGCGAAGGCGCTCTCCAGTTCGGCTTCGCTCTTGATCTTGCGCACGATGTCGCGAATGACCCGGCCGAGATAAGTGCGGATCGTCCTCAGCGCCTTGTTGGCGCGCTTGAACTGTTTCGCATGCGCATAGCGCTGATGGGCGATCAGCGCGTGTTTGCCGACCCGCTCGTAGGACTGGCGTAAGCTCACGCCGGTTTTCTTGGCCAGCCTCACCAGCCGCTCGCGCGCCCGATGCATGAGCTTCGCGTCGGTCGGAAAGGCGATCGCCTTGGGCTGCACAGTGGTGTCGACAATGACCTTGGAGAAGTCGGCGGGCTTGGCCGCGCCGGTGCGCGTCGCGACCGCAAGGCTCTCCTGGATCAGCGCCACGAGCTTCTCCCCGCCCATCCGCTGGCGCCAGCGCGTCAGCGACGAGCGGTCGAAGGTCAGCTTGTGCTGGAAGAACTCCTCGCCGCAGAACAACTGGTAATAGGGGTTCTCGACCCAGCGCGCGCACAGATCCTCGTCGGAGAGATCATGCATGTGCTTGAGGATCGAGAGCCCCGCCATCAGCCGCGTTGCCAGCGGCGGATGGCCGACCTTGTCGGAATACACCGCGCCGAACCGCTCCTCGAGGAAGCGCCAGTCGATCGCCCGACCGAGCTTCGCCAGCGCGTGATCCATGTCGACGATCTGGTCGAGCCGCGCCTTGAAGAAATCTTTCTGCCCGCTGTCCCGCCGCTCCTTGGGTCGCATCGAATCACCCCTCCGCCAAGCCGACGGAGAGACAGAATCACGACCAAACGATCCGATCAATTTGCAAGAAATCGGGCCAACCGTCGCTGCTCTCTTGCAAATGCAATGACTTCCCGATCCGCGCTAACGCCTCAAAACTCAGGCGCCTCCGGATTCTTCACGGGCGACTCATTACGATCTTACCTGAACGTTGTCCCTGGAGGACTCGTATCGCGCCAGCGCCACATGCGATGCGCATATCTTCGGAGAGGAGCATGCCCGGCGAGCCGCTGCCCGCCGTGGCCTCAGCACGGAAAAGCTTAATGTTTTCATTCTTGCTTCCGATGAGGACGTTCGAAAAGGCGCCTGGCGCAGGTGACAGCGCATGGATGTGGTTGCGAACGGTTTCGGCATCCTGCGTCCAATCAATCTCCGTCTCACTCTTCTCAATCTTGTGTGCGTAACAAGCCCCTATGTTCGGTTGCTCGTAAAACTCCAATAGACTGGCCTCC
>PEFW01000177.1 GCA_002890675.1 Candidatus Methylaffinis lahnbergensis | reverse complement strand
GTGAGGTCGAGTTGATCGCCGAGGCGTTCGGTTTCGACGCGCCGGACCCGGAGGGGCGGGCGAAGGCCGATCGGGCGATGGCGGAGAGGATCGCGGCGATGGACTTGCCCGTCGACCGTGAGGAGCGGCGGGCGGCGTTGAACGCGATCCTCAAGCCGCTCGTCGATCGCGCGGTCGCCGCGTGCGCTCAAGCGCGACAGGCGTCGCTGCGATCGGACGCGGACAACGAGAAGTTCGCCAAGGCGCAGATGGAGGGCGGCTATTGGTTGGCGCCGCTGAGGGAGGCTGCGGACTATTGGGCGGTCGAGGCGGCGCGACTTCAGATCGTCGCGCATGAGGCCGCGCAGGCAGCCCATGGCGCGGGGCGGGCGATCGAGCTCGCCAAGCGCAGCGAGACGTGGCGGCCCTCAAGCGCTGAGGACGACATGAACGCGCTGATCGCGGCTCAGAAGCCGCTCGCCCGATAGGGCGGCGGTCGTCTCCAAAAAAGCGATTCCTGTTCGCGCAGCTCTCTCCGACCCTGACTTTCAGGAAAGTCGAGGAGATGGATCATGGCGACGAGATACCGGTCGCCTGTCCTTGGGCGGCGCGCCGCCAGGACGGGCAAGCGGAAGGCGAGGCGAGCGGGTCAATGGCTTTGGCCTCTGATCGGGCCGGTCGGGCTTGGGATTGCGGTGGCGTGCGGCGAGAGCTGGGCCGACCCGCAGGTTGTGTCGCCGAGCGGTTTGCCGGCCCAGGTCCGACCGACCTATCCGGAGCCGGGCTTGCCGGCGTTCAACTTTAATCAAGGAGGGACGACGCTACTCGGCGGAGCGGGGACACCCGGACCGTCGGGTACGCCGGGATCTCCTGGGGCCGGAACGCCAGGATCAACGCCAGCATCTGCGGCCACGTTGGCGGACTATCAGCAGTACGTCGGGTCTTACTACGGGGCCAACGAGCAATGCGTGTCGTTGACGCGCGATTTCGATTCCTCCTTGGCTCCCTCGAGCCAGTGGCAGCAGGGCGAGCAGGTGGAGGGCGCGACGGATATTGCTCCGGGGACGCCGATCGCAACGTTCAACTTTAATGGCGCCTACGGTCCGCCGGACAGTCCCGGGGGCGCATCCGGCGTCAGCCATACCGGCATTTATCTCGGGCAGGACTCGAGCGGCGTTCAGATTCTCGATCAATGGTCGGGGTCCGGCGGCGCGTCAATCCACACCATTCCGTGGAGCTCATGGGGTGGGAACACGGCCGAGGCCGGCAGTCATTACTACGTAATCAAGTGAGAGGTTTTGTGATGCGGAAAGCTCTGTCCCTTTTGGTTTTTATCATGTTGTCCGGTCCCGCATTGGCCGTCGACAGCGTTCCGATTGAATCGGTCAAGGCGCTGGCTGCGCTGGATAACAATGGCGGTTGGCGTCCGATCTTCGACAACACGCCGACGCCGCTCATGCGCAGATACTTTTCGCCGCCCTTCAACCAGGCGTGGACGGCGGCGATGAAGCACAACAAGGACTTTCCGGTATTCGACGCCGATCCGCTGACGGGCGAGCAGAATGGCGGCGGGATCAAGTCCGTTTCGGCGAAAATGGATGGGCCGAACCGCGTTGTGGCGAAAATGACGTTGAATGATGGGTCGGAGCGGTCGGTGGTTTTTCTGATGCTCCATTCGGCGGCGGGCGAGTGGTTCATCAACGACATCATCTATCCTCACCAGAAATCTTTGCGCGTGGTCCTTGACGACGCCGGTCGTTGACTTGGCCTCGGCGGCGCGCTCGCGCCGCCGGGTTTGCCGGGATTCGGGCTTGATCGGTCGTCGCCGGCGCTGCGCGTGAGCGTAGCGCCGGCCGCCGTCTGCTGATCCCCCGTGCTAGGCGCGCAGCGCCGCACGCGCCCGCCCAGCCTCCGCGCGCCCTGCGTGCCCCTCGCTGGCCCAATAGCCAGCGCGCAACCCAATCCGCCTCCCGCGGCCGGGAAGGGTGCATTGAACCTCGATCTTCGGGCCGGCGGGGGCATGAAAGAGGGGTTTGAATTTTGGTGTTTCTGTTCGCGCGGTTGGCTTGGACCATCGTGGCCTCTGATCAAGAGGAGGCTTCATGTCTGCGAGATCGCGAAAAACAAGCTGTTTGCAAAATGGATCACCGCCT
>PEFW01000176.1 GCA_002890675.1 Candidatus Methylaffinis lahnbergensis | reverse complement strand
GCGCCGGATGGACGATCTGCCGTTGTCGGCGAGAGAATGCGAGGCATGCCTGCTCATGCTCTCGGGACATTCGCACGCGACGATCGCGGAAAAATTGGGTGTTAGCCGGCACACGGCGATTTCACATCGCCGGACTATCTATGCCAAGCTGGACGTTCGCAATCGTGCCGAGCTCGTTGCCAAGGTGCTTTCGAAGTAAAATGTGTTCGGCATGTAATGGACCGGACGCACGCGCGGCGCACGCCTGAAATACCGCAAACTTGTTCGAGACGTCGTCCAATTCGACCTGAAGCCGTTTCATGATTCTAATGAATTCAGCGGCGGCTTCCTGATGTTCGTCCGGGTTTCAACATGCCAGTTCCCTTCAAACTATCGCGGCGAGGCAGGACGTCCACGTAAGAGCCCACCGCCTCGCCGCTTAGACCTGCCCCGCAAGGGGTAAACGCAGCTTGGACAATAAATGCCTTTTTGCCGCGCTCCCTTATGAGACGCCGGTCATCGCCTTCGCGAAAGGAGGGACGGAGTTTTCAATGACCTCGCCGAAACGCCTGGCGTCGAGATTAGGATCAAGCACAAGGCCAGCGATCCGATGCATCTCAAGTCATACCAAATCGACGGGAGATTGCTGCGCACCGGCGCCGCGAACTTTTCCGCCTCCGGACTTAAGCGCCAGGACAATGATTTGATCGTGATTAAAAGCGCCGAGGCTGCGGCAAGCTTCAAACGCAATTTTGATGCGCAGTTTGCCAGCGGCGAAGCTCTGTCGGCCGGGGCGAGATAATAAATTTCAAAAATCGGGGAGGGTGAGCGATGCGCCAAGGGTCCAATAACGGTGACACTGCGACCGCTCGCCGCCTTCGTCCTGCTAGCGTGGTCGCCAGCTTTCGCCCAGACCATTTGCCATGATCCGTCCGCGGGCATGTCCTGCCCTGGCGATAGGCTCGTATGGTGCAACACCCCCTCCCACATCTATCACTTTCAGGGAGAACGCCACTTCGGCTGCACGAAGATCGGCAAGTTCCAATGTGAACGCGATGCGGTCCGGGAAAACTGTAGGCCGACGCACAATGGGCAATAGGATCGTCCCGTTTTAGACGAGTTTGAAACGTAGCCAGGTGGAAACCTTTAGAGCCCTGAAGCGATAACCAGCATCGACGGGTTCTCCATGGGCGCCCGGTTACTCCGGCTTCCTTTGAGGTATTGGACAAAATCGGCGCCCTCGTGCTAGACGTTCACGATGGCTAATAGGAAAAAAACAATTACGCTGGGAATTGCCATAGCGAGCGCAGTTCTGGCCATATTCGTGCCCATTATAATGGCCTTGCCGCTGTTTGTGGTGGCGGCGCTCTTGATCGCGTGGGCTCTGCAACCCAAGAGCACGGAGTCATTTATTGGGCGTCTTCCGTACGGCAATTACGTCCTCAGGGCACTGGCTAAATTAGACTCGATGCTTTCCGGCTGGAGTTGACGAGCCCACACGGCTCTCGGCGCGCCACTGACGGAGCGCCCCGCGCGCAGCCGCCGCAAGACCCAGCACAGCGCGCGAAGCTTCCAGAGGCGATAGCGAAGGCGGATGCGCAGCACTCCTATCCCTCCTTGGCGCCGTGGCTTGCCGCCACTTCGGCCCCCAGCTGACGAAGCGCTTTCTCGATTTTCTTGCCCGCTGCATCGGCCATGGCCGCAATTGGAGCCTTGAGACTCTGGCTTTCCGGCCCGCGCCTTTTCAACGGCCTCGTCAGGCCAGGCATCAGCCTCGGCCGCGTGGATTTGCTGGCCTGGCGCCGGCCGCCGTCATGCAAGCAAAGGGGACGCCGCCTGACGATTCGGCGTTCAAGGAAAATCGTCGCGGGCGCTCACCCGACGGCTCGCGAAGCGCGGGGCAGTGGCGAAATCAGGGCGAGCCGGAACGTCCGATGGGCGCTAGTGAGTGATTAATTGTTGACAACTGTTTAACGTTATGTAATTCTCTCAACCAGCCGTTAGCGCATAACGGCTCGTGAGGAAGCCCCTTTGAAAGCGTCCGCTGATCACTCTCGGCGGGCGCTTTTTTGCGCGGTGGTTGTCTATGGAACCAGCCGGAACGCTCAATGGGCGCTCGCGGGTAGTGGGTCGGCCGATGCGGCTGGGTCTACACCGCGTTCTTCTGGACTCGGCTCG
>PEFW01000175.1 GCA_002890675.1 Candidatus Methylaffinis lahnbergensis | reverse complement strand
CCATCGGCAATGGCGCGATAAAGAGAGTGTTTCTGCGCCGTCGTGCGCCCGGTATTCCAGGTGATTTGAATCATCACGAGATCTTTGGTCCGATGAATGCCAAGATAATCGGGATCGAACAAAAAATTTCCCTCGTCATGTTCGGAAACGATCTGGAACCGGTCATTCTCCGGAACGCCGACGCTGACCATCGCCTCATAAACGGCGCGGCCAATCTGGCGGCGGTAGTTCTCATCCTTGCCCTTGAGAAGGTAATACCGGCAAAACCAGGGGCAAACTTCATTTTTCAACTTGCGCCGACGCGCGTGGTTGCGATTCAAGCTATGTGTGAGCCCACCGGACAATTTTGATGAGCTATCGTCGAGCCAGCTTCGGGAGTTTGTATTCAAGTTGTTTTCGAAGCTTACCGAGCTAGAAAAGATTGTTGCCGATCAGCGGGCGGAGATCGCTCGTCTGAAAGGGCTGAAAGGGCCGCCCGATATCAAGCCGAGCGGCATGGACAAAGGCACCGAACCGGCAAAACGTGATCCGAAGCTGGAGCGGCCGTCGGGGCGCGGCAAGATCAGACCTCGCGTTGGCGTCGAGGATCAAATTCTGAGCGCCGCAGTGCCCCCTGGCTCACGGTTCAAAGGCTATGTCTGCTATCTGGTGCAGGACCTTGCACTGTCGGTGCGGGCGATCCGCTATCGGCGGGAACGGTGGGTGACGCCGGATGGTCAGACGATCATCGCCCCGCTGCCTGAGGGAACCGAGGGGCATTTTGGACCGGAGCTGCGGCGGTTCATTTTGATGTTCTATCACCAGGGCCAGACGACGCTGTCGCGTTTGGTGACGCTGCTGCATGGGTTCGGACTGGCGATCTCCGAACGTGAGGTTCAGCGCTGCCTGACCGATCACCATGACGCGTTCCTCGAAGAAGCCCGCGATGTTCTTCGTGCCGGTCTGCAAGGGTCGCGCTGGATCGCGGCCGACGATACCGGTGCACGCCATCAGGCCAAGAACGGCTATTGTACTCAGATCGGCAACGAGAACTTCACCTGGTTCGGGACACGGTCATCGAAGAGCCGGCTGAACTTCCTTGATCTGCTCCGGGGTGGTCATACCGATTACGTGCTCAACGAAAAAGCGTATGAGTACATGCGCGAACGGGGCTTGTCCGCCGCCCTGATCGCCCGGTTGGCTGAACAGCCTGAGTGCGTCTTCGCCGACCAGGACGCGTGGTCGGCACAGCTTGAACGGCTCGGCTTCACCGCACTGAGCATAACCCCTGATCCCGTGACGATCGCCACCGAAGGTGCCATCTGGGGCAGCATCTACGCGCATGAATTCCTGCGCGATACGGTCCTGCTGAGCGACGATGCCGGCCAGTTCAACATCGGTTTGCACGCGCTATGCTGGGTGCATGCGGAACGGCTGGTCCACAAGCTGGATACGTTCACAGACCAGCACCGTGCCGCTCAACAGCGTGTCCGCGGATTGATCTGGCGCTTCTATGCCGATCTGAAGGAATATCGCCTGACGCCCACCGCAAAACGCCGGCTGGCGTTGCGGCTGCGGTTCGATCGCATCTTCCGCCGCCGCACCGGCTTCGTCGTTTTGGATCGCCTACTGGCAAGGCTGTACGCCAACAAAGCCGAATTGCTGATGGTGCTGCAGCGGCCTGAGATTCCGCTGCATAACAATGGCGCCGAAAACGACATCCGATGCCAAGTCACAAGGCGCAAAATCAGCGCCGGAACCCGCAGCGATCTCGGCCGCGACTGTCGCGACGCCTTTCTGGGACTGAGCAAAACATGCGCCAAGCTCGGCCTGGCGTTTTGGGACTATCTCGGCAGTCGCCTCGCAGTTCCCGGCCACCACGCGATCCCAACGCTGCCAAACCTTGTTCGAGGCCGCGAGAAACCAGCCTAAAGCCCGATTGCCCCAGGTTTTGCCGGTATTACCCAAAAACGCTCTAACTCTTTATTTTGGCGAGCAACTTTATCGGATCAAATGATTCCATTTGATCCGATGTTGCTCTAAATCGATAGGACTGCACCAGAAGCGCCAGGATCAAAAACATGAAAATCGAGGAGCTGCTCGCCCGCGAAGCCATTCGACACACGCTGGAAAGATACGTCTCCGCCGTGGATCGCAATTGCTACGCCGAGCTCTCCGAGGTTTTCA
>PEFW01000174.1 GCA_002890675.1 Candidatus Methylaffinis lahnbergensis | reverse complement strand
AGCTGGATCGATTTCTTGTCACCGCGCGCCGCGTCGTTTGCGAGTTGGGTCGCGGCAGCAGCGAGCTTCGAAATCTTCTTGCGCGTCCCATTCTCGGTGATGGTCACGGATTTGGTCATCGCCGTCATAAAGATGGTGACGAAGTTTTTCGTGCCTTTGCCGCGCCCCTTGGGGTTGCCCGAGACGCCCTTCCGGAAACGATGTTCAAGGGGTGGTTGAGAATACCCAACCTTATAGCTTGGCGGCCCGGATTTCGTATCCGTCATTGCGACACCACGCCGAGCAATTCGGGGTTCTGATCGAAGCGATTGCTCTTCGTATTGTCTGGGCTCCCGATGCGTTGCTCCGCAACATCCTCGAAGCTCTGCCCGTTCTCCGCAAGCGTGGCTCTATCTCCGGTCGTTGCTTCGAATCGCCGAAGGATGACATCGCAATAGGCGGGGTCATATTCGATCAAACGGGCTCTGCGTCCCGACTTCTGTGCAGCAATCAATGCCGTGCCGGAGCCATCAAACGGATCGAGCACGATATCGCCCCGGCGGCTGCAGTCCTTGATCGCATCGGCAGTAAGAGCGGCAGGTTTGACGGTTGGGTGCAGCGCCAGCTCCTCCATTCGCCCTGTCCGGAAACTGTTCACCCCGGAGTAGTCCCAGACGTTCGTCCGATAGCGACCAGTGTCCCCAAGCCCAAACGTGTTCAGGTGAGGAGCCGATCCGACCTTGAAAACAAAGACAAGTTCATGTTCCGAACGATAGAATGTTCCCATGCCGCCATTGGACTTGTTCCATACGCATAGGTTTTTCAGCTCCGCGAAAACCTGTTCGCCCGCGGCGAGAAGTTCGGCCATATGGCGCCCGTCCATGCAGACGAAGGCAATGGCGCCGTCCTGGCAGCGAGCCGCTGCCGGCGTTAAGGTATCGACCAGGAAGCGCGTGAAAGACGGCTTGTCCATTTCGCCGACACCCATCGCGGTGGCGAATGCGCCCGGAGCCGCAAACATGGCCGTCAATCGGAACATTGTACGGCGGGTCAGTGAATATCAAGTTGACGCTCTCGTTGGCGAGCAGCGTTGAATAGGCGCTTGCGTCGCGGGCATCACCACAAATGAGCCGATGGCGCCCCATGATCCAAAGGTCTCCCGGTCTGCTCACAGCGGGTCTATCACCCCCATACAAAGGAATTTTGTCCTCGGCTGTCGGATCGGCGCCGTCGACTGCGCTATCGCGCGCTTCGTCGATTACGATTTCGGCCTCGGTGAGAGAAAATCCGGTGAGCTCGACGTCAAATTCGAGATCAACAAGATTCTGCAGCTCGATTGCGAGTATCTCGCGGTCCCAGCCGGCGTTTTGCGCCAATTTGTTGTCGGCGATCACGTAGGCGCGTCGCTCGACCTCCGAAAGGTGCGAGAGGCGCAGCACGGGGACCTTCGCGAGACCAAGCAGCTTCGCCGCGGCAACACGACCATGGCCCGCAACAATCTCGCCGTCGTCGGCCGTCAGCACCGGATTCACGAAGCCGAAGCGCTCGATCGACGCAGCAATCTGCTTGATCTGTGCCTTGCTGTGGCATCGCGCATTGCGAGGATAGGGTTTTAGTGAATTGATCGGAACATCTTCGATCGCGTGGCTGAACTGACGCATGGAGACTCCTGGCTGAAATTGTAGTGCGTAACCTGTCGAGATGGGGCGTCGTGAATGGCCGCTTCGGCGCCCCCGCGGCGAACGTCCCAGCCCACCGGGCGATCGTGAATCTCCCTTCTGGTACGGCTATGTTCGATACATATCGAACACGCCGCAATTTCCTTGTCAAGCACGATTTCGTTCGCCATAGATCGAACACCCACTTTTCCCCGCAAAAGGAGCCCGGATGCCAGCGTCATTGGGAGACAAGATCAGGAAGCATCGCCGGGAAAAGGGCTATTCCCTGGACAAACTGGCGAAGCTAACCGATTCCAGCAAAAGCTACCTTTGGGAGCTCGAAAACCGAGATACACGCAAGCCGTCGGGCGAAAAGCTGACGCGAATCGCCGAAGCCCTCTCCGTCACGACGGATTACCTGCTCGACGAATCTGCTGAACCCAACGAGAACGTCCTCAGGGAGGCCTTCTTCCGAAAGTTCAACAAGCTTGATCCCAACGACCAAAAGAAGATCGAACAGATGATCGATGTCTGGAGAAAAAAGAGTTGAAGCTACCAACTGACACCA
>PEFW01000173.1 GCA_002890675.1 Candidatus Methylaffinis lahnbergensis | reverse complement strand
AGGATCCTCAAATGTCGCACAGCAAAACCCCCAGAAAGACCAAGTTTGCGCGCGCCAAGAGCCGCGCGAAACAGCCTGCGAAGCCTGGGAACATGACCCGCAGCGGGACCAAGCAGGAGGCCGTCCTTGCCCTGCTCAGACAGCGGAAGGGGACAACGATCGCCGCCATCATGAAGGCGACGGGTTGGCAGCAGCACTCGGTCCGCGGCTTCTTTGCGGGTGTGGTGCGCAAGAAGCTCGGCTTGACCCTGATATCGGAGATGGCCGGGGCCGAACGCGTTTATCGTGTACCTGTCGGACAGCCGACCAAATCGAAGCCGAAGATCTCCATATCGCCGGCCACTTAGCCATGGCTTCGGTGGATACCCGAGCGATCGAGGACGAGATCGATCGCATTCGGTCGCTCGGCCTCGAGGAATTGCGGCGCGAATGGCGGCGGCTCAACCACGGTGAACCGCCGCGGATCAGTCGCGACCTGCTTGTCCTAGCCCTCGGTTACAGACTTCAGGAAATCGCGCATGGCGGGCTCGGCAAGTCGACCCGGCGCAAGCTGCAAACGATGGCGAAGGCCTTGCGGACAACGGGCCGGGTTGGCCCGGCACCGAGTCTTAGCCTGAAGCCCGGCGCGCGTCTTGTTCGGGAATGGGGCGGCCGGACTCACACCGTTACGATAACGGAAAATGGGTTCGAGTATGCCGGGACGAGCTATCTGTCCCTGACCAAGATCGCCAAAAAGATCACCGGAGCGCACTGGTCGGGTCCGCGCTTCTTTGCGCTGCCAGCGGCTGGTGCGGAGCGTCCGAGCCATGGAGGGCGCGATGGCTGAATCGGACAAGACGCCGCGACGCATCGCCAAAAAGGCGCGCTGTGCGATTTACGCCCGGAAATCCTCGGAAGAAGGCCTGGAGCAGGCCTTCAATTCGCTCGACGCCCAGCGCGAAGCCTGCGCCGCCTTCATTCTCTCGCAAAAACACGAAGGCTGGACGGTGTTGCCGGCGCTCTATGATGATGGCGGGTTTTCCGGCGGCACGATGGAGCGGCCAGCTCTGAAACGGCTGATCGCCGATATCGAGGCAGGCCAGATCGATGTGATCGTCGTTTACAAGGTCGATCGGTTGACGCGCGCGCTCTCTGATTTTGCCAAGCTCGTCGACGTCTTTGACCGCCGCAGCGTCTCGTTTGTGTCGATCACCCAGCAATTCAACACCACCACCAGCATGGGACGGCTGACGTTGAATGTCCTTTTGTCCTTCGCCCAGTTCGAGCGGGAAGTCACAGGCGAACGCATCCGCGACAAGATCGCCGCATCCAAGAAAAAGGGCATGTGGATGGGCGGCATGCCGCCCCTGGGATATGACGTGAAAAACCGCAAGCTCGTTGTCAACGACGCCGAGGCCCGCATCGTTGTCGAGATCTTTAGGCGCTATCTCGCGCTCAAGTCGGTGCATGCGCTGCGGGACGAGCTTGCCGACGCCGGGATCAAGAGCAAGCGCCGCATGCGGCCCGACGGCGCCGAATATGGGGGCCAGAAGCTCTCCCGTGGGGCGCTTTATCTGATCCTTCAGAATCGTATTTACCGCGGCGAGATATTCCACAAAGGCAATTCCTATCCCGGAGAACACCCGGCGATTGTCGACAAGCTGCTGTGCGACGATGTCCAGGCCGTGCTGGCCGCAAACCGGGTTGAGCGGACAACGGGAGCGCGCGCAAGCCACCCCAGCCTGCTGACCGGCATGGTTTTTGACGAAACCGGCGAGCGCTTGACGCCAACCCATGCGGTCAAGAAGGGAACGCGCTATCGGTACTATGTTTCGACTTCCCTCATCACCGGCGCGGGAAGGACCCGTTCGAGCGGCCGGCGGATACCGGCTGGCAATTTGGAAGGCCTGGTGATCAACAGGCTTCGCAAATTTCTCGCCGACCCAGGAGCGATCCTCGATGCCGTCGACAATGAATCGCACAACGGTTCAGGATGCAGCCAACTGATCGAACGTAGCCGTCAGATCGCGGAGGAGCCCACGCACCTGACAAAGTCAAAGCGACGCTCATGGCATTGTTTTGCCGCGTGGAAATCAGATCCGATCGCGTCGAGATCGCGATCTCCCGGTCCCGGCTGACCGAGCTGGTCGCCGGGTCGCTTGATCTGAAGATGCAGCTTCAAGCGCCTCCGAGTGCACTGGATGATTTCCTGGGATTGACGGTGCAGGTCAGCCTGAAGCGCGTCGGTCGCGAAATGCGAATGCTGGTCGAGAATGCCAATGACCAGACGGCAG
>PEFW01000172.1 GCA_002890675.1 Candidatus Methylaffinis lahnbergensis | reverse complement strand
GGAGAGGCCCATTTTGGATCCAAATCTGACCCTGGCGATCGAGCAGGTTCACGCCATGGGGGCCGGCACCGGCGCTAAGGTACGCGTCGAGAGCTTTTTTGACGAGCCGACGAATACCGTGAGCTATGTCATCCATGATCCGGTGAGCAGGCGAGGCGCCGTGATCGACAGCGTCCTCGACTTCGACGCCGCCGCGGGCCGGACGTCGACCGCTTCCGCCGACGCCATGATCGCCCATGCGGAACGCGAACGGCTGACAATCGATTGGCTTCTCGAAACGCACGCGCACGCCGATCACTTGTCGGCCGCGCCATACATCCAGAAAAAACTGGGCGGGAAGCTCGCCATAGGGCGAGAGATCATCGCGGTCCAGAACATGTTCGGAAAGATCTTCAACGCCGGGACCGAATTCGCGCGCGACGGCTCGGAATTTGACCGGCTCTTCGACGATGGCGACCGATTTTCGATTGGCAACATCCCGGCGATCGCGCTGCATGTTCCTGGCCACACGCCGGCGGACATGGCCTATGTGATCGGCGACGTCGTCTTTACCGGCGATACGCTGTTCATGCCTGACTATGGCACTGCGCGCGCCGACTTCCCCGGCGGAGACGCGCGGCAACTCTACCGCTCGATCCGTCGTCTGCTGTCTCTGCCTGACGAGACCAGGCTTTTCTTATGTCACGACTACAAGGCGCCGGGGCGGGACGCCTTCGCGTGGGAAACCACGGTCGGCACCGAGCGGACGAAAAACGTTCATGTCCATGAAGGCGTGAGCGAAGAAGATTTCGTCGCCATGCGCAAGCGGCGCGACGCCACGCTCGACATGCCGAGGCTCATCATTCCCTCCGTGCAAATCAACATGCGGGCCGGACAGCTTCCGCCCGCCGAAGACAATGGCGTCACTTATCTCAAGGTTCCAGTGAACCTTCTTTAAGGCTTCAACAGGAGAGATTTATGATTAAAAATGTAGGTGGCATCGACCGCGCGGCGCGCATCAAAATGCGACGGCTGCTCAAAGAGAGCGCATGAACCAAGCAAAAGGGAGCGAAACATGTCCAACAAATCGGCGACGGCAGGCGGCGAGCCTCGTGATGTCGTGATCGTAGGGGGCGGTGCCGCCGGAATTGCCACGGCGGCGAGCGTTTTGGCACGGCGGCCGGACCTCGATATTTTGGTCGTCGAGCCGCAGACAAAGCACTATTATCAACCCGGCTGGACGCTCGTCGGCGGCGGTGTTTTTACGGCGGCCAGCACCGAACGGGACGAAGAAAGCGTCATGCCCCGCCGTGCCCACTGGCTCAAGAGCGCCGTTGCGGCATTCGCGCCCGAGACCAATGAAGTCATCCTCGACAACGGCGAGCGAATTGCTTATCGCATGCTCGTCGCGGCGCCCGGCATCAAGCTCGATTGGGGCGCCATCGAAGGCCTTCCCGAGACGCTTGGCAAGAACGGCGTCACGTCCAACTATCGCTTCGACCTTGCACCCTACACGTGGCGACTTGTGCAAGAGTTTCGCGGCGGGCGCGCTCTGTTCACGCAGCCCCCCCTGCCGATCAAATGCAACGGCGCCCCGCAGAAGGCGCTTTATCTTTCCTGCGATCATTGGTTCCGGAACGGTCATCTCAAGGACACGACCGTCGAGTTTCACACCGCGGGTGGCGTGCTTTTCGGCGTCAAGGATTATGTCCCGGCGCTGATGGAATATATCAAGAAATATGGCGTGGCGCTCAATTTCAATAGCCGCCTCGTCAGGATCGACGGTCGGGCCAAGAAAGCTTGGTTCGAGGTGACCAAGGACGACAAGAAGGAGACCTTCGAGCGAAGCTTTGACATGATCCATGTTTGTCCGCCGCAGCTCGCTCCGGATTTCGTTCGCTCCAGTCCCTTGGCGGACAAGGCCGGCTGGATCGAGGTCAACCAAGACACGCTGCAACATACTCGTTTCGCGAATGTCTTCGGGCTCGGCGACGCCTGCTCGGCGCCGAACGCCAAAACCATGGCGGCGGCCCGCAAGCAAGCGCCGATCGTGGCGGAGAATATGCTGTGCGTTCTTGCTGGGAAAGCCCCGCACGCTACCTATGACGGATATGGATCTTGTCCATTGACGGTGGAGCGCGGCAAGATTGTATTCGCCGAATTCGGCTATGGCGGCAAACTGCTCCCGACCTTCCCAAAATGGCTGATCGACGGCACGCGGCCGCAGCGCCTTCCTTGGCTTCTCAAGAAGATAATCCTGCCGCCAGTCTACTGGGAGGCGATGTTGAAGGGCCGCGA
>PEFW01000171.1 GCA_002890675.1 Candidatus Methylaffinis lahnbergensis | reverse complement strand
AGCCTTCTGTTATCAGCGTTTCCCAAACCTGTCCCATGCGCGAGTCCCCGTACAGCAGCCGGCCAATATAGTGGTCGCCTCCATAAAAGCGCGCGTTTACATCACGCACAGCATTAGCAGGCTGTTGAAAAAGGCGCTGGCGGGAGGCATCGGGTTGTGATTCAGTTTCTCGTGGGTTTCGGGGGCCGGATCATGCGGGGCGGGGACGAGCGGTCGGGGTCGTTTTTCAGTTACGTCGATCTTGAAGAGCGGGTGGGGGCGAACCATCCGCTGCGCGCAATCCGCGCGATCGTGAACGAGGCCCTGGCGGCGCTCTGCGGTGAATTGTCGGCGCTTTATTCGTCGATCGGACGCCCCTCGATCCCTCCGGAGAAGTTGTTGCGGGCGATGCTTTTGCAAGCCTTCTATTCGATCCGATCGGAGCGGCAGCTGATGGACCGGCTGGAGTTCGATCTGTTGTTTCGTTGGTTCGTCGGCATCGGCGTGGACGACGCGGCGTGGGACCATGAACCGCGAGCGGCTGTTGGAGGGCGCCATCGCCGCCAAACTGCTCGACGCCGTCATGGCGCAGCCGCGTGTGAAGCGATTGCTGAGCACGGACCATTTTTCGGTCGACGGGACGCTGGTCGAAGCCTGGGCGTCGATGAAGAGCTTCAAGCCGAGGGATGGGTCGGGCGAACCGCCCTCCGGCGCGGGCGGGCGCAATCAAGAGACCGACTTTCACGGCCAAAAGCGCTCGAACGACACGCATGTTTCGACCACGGACCCCGAGGCGACGCTCTACCGCAAAGGGCCTGGCAAGGAGGCCAAGCTCTGCTTCATGGGCCACGCCCTGATGGAGAACCGCAACGCCTTGGTGGTCGACGCCTGCCTGACGCCGGCGGGCGGGCACGCCGAACGGGTCGCGGCGCTGCACATGATCGAGCCGCGCGCCGACAGGCCGCAGGCGATCACCCTGGGCGCCGACAAGGCCTATGACGCCGAGGACTTCGTCAACGAGCTTCGCTCGATGAAGGTGACGCCGCACGTGGCGCAGAACGCGAAGGGGCGTTCGTCGGCGATCGACGGGCGCACGACGCGTCATCGCGGTTACGTCGTTAGCCAACGCATCCGCAAACGGATCGAGGAGGCCTTCGGCTGGATGAAGATGGTCGCCGGGCAGGAAAAGACCAAGTTCAGGGGCCGCGAGCGGGTCGGATGGGCCTTCACCTTCGCCGCGACGGCCTACAATCTGACGCGGCTCTCGAAGCTCCTGGCGGCCACGGCATGAGCGCGCCGATGAACTGCCAGCTTATCGGCCGTTGGCGGATCGTCGAGGCCGACATCTGGGATCGCGATCATCTCGATCTCTGCGGCCCGGCCACGCTCACAATCACCGAAAAAGGCCATGGCGAAATCGCCTTCGGCGCACTGCAGGCCAGCCTAGACATCGAATATAGCCGACTGTCCGTCGGATTCACCTGGGACGGCTCAGACGAAGGCGACCAAGTCCTTGGCGACGGCTCCGCCGAATTGCTCGACGACGGCTCCATCGAAATCGAGTTCGCTTAGAGTCTGTCCGGGAACATCATGTTGGATTGCATAGTTTTCGCGTCATTAGGCGGATCGAAGCGAGCTTGAGGAAGGCGAGGGCCTTGCGATTGAGGCACTCCCAATCCGTGGCGAGTCTTCGGCATCGTCCGAGCCAGGCGAAGGTTCGCTCGACGATCCATCGTTTGGGTAGGACGACGAAGCGTTGGGCTTGATCGGAGCGTTTGACGATCTCGACGTTGACACGCTTGAGAATCGCCCTCAGCGCATCCTGGAACTGCGCCCCTTGGTATCCGCCATCGGCGTAGAGCTTGAGAAGGAAGGGATAGCGACCGAACAAGATCGCCATCACGAGCACGCCGCCATCGCGGTCCTGAACATCGGCGCCATGCACGATGGCGTGCATCAGGAGGCCCTGCGTGTCGACGAGAATATGCCGCTTCTTGCCTTTGATCTTCTTGCCCGCATCGTAGCCATGCGGATCGTGAGCCCCCCTTTTTCAGCGCTTTTCACGCTCTGGCTGTCGATGATGGCTGCTGTCGGAGAAGCCTCGCGCTCTGCTCTTTCGCGGCATTCGACATAGAGGGCGTCATGGATCCGATCGAGCGTGCCGTCCCAGCTCCACAGATCAAAATAATCATACAACGTCGAGCGTGGCGGCAGGTCTTTCGGGATCGCCCGCCACTGGCAACCCGTGCTCAAAACATACATCAGACCGTTGACGACCTCGCGCAGCTTCACCGTTCGCTTGTTGCCGCCACGCTTGGCGGGTGGGA
>PEFW01000170.1 GCA_002890675.1 Candidatus Methylaffinis lahnbergensis | reverse complement strand
ATCCAGACAGGAATCGGCCCGGTCGAAGTGCAAAAGCCGAAGGCCCGCGATCGCGCCGCCGCTTCGGGCGAGCGCATTCGCTTCACGTCGAACATCCTGCCCAAATGGGCGCGGCGCACCAAGAGCCTCGATGCCCTTTTGCCCGTTCTCTATCTGCGCGGGATTTCCGCCGGCGATTTCCAGGAGGCCCTCGCCGCCCTGCTCGGCAGGGACGCGCCCAACCTTTCCGCGGCGGTGATCGCGCGCCTCAAGAGCGAATGGGAGGACGAATATCGGCGATGGCAGAAGCGCGATTTGTCGGCGCGCGATTACGTCTACGTCTGGGCGGACGGCGTCTATTTGCAGGCGCGCATGGAGCCGCAGGCCGAATGCATGCTGGTGCTGATGGGGGCGACGCCGGAGGGCAAGAAGGAGCTGATCGGCTTTCAGACGGGCATGCGGGAGAGCGGGCAAAGCTGGAAGGAGCTGCTCGTCGATTTGAAGGCGCGCGGCTTGGTCGTCGCGCCGCAAGTCGCCATTGGCGATGGCGCGCTCGGGTTCTGGAAGGCCCTCGACGAGGCGTTCCCGACGACGCGTCATCAGCGATGCTGGCTGCACAAGACATTGAACGTGCTCGACAAGCTCCCGAAGTCGATGCAACCCAACGCGCACAAGGATCTGCGCGAGATCTGGCTATCTCCGAACCGGGGCGCGGCGGAAGCGGCGATGACGATCTTCGCCGAGAAATACGCGCCCAAATACGACAAGGCCGTCGAATGCCTGATCAAGGATCGTCAGACGCTGCTGACATTCTTCGACCTTCCCGCCGATCACTGGGACCACTTGCGAACTTCGAACCCGATCGAGAGCGTGTTCGCGACAGTGAAGCATCGCACCGTCCGCATGAAGGGCGCGCTGTCGCAAGACACCGCGCGTCTCATGGTGTTCAAACTGGTGATGGCCGCGTCCAGGACCTGGCGACGATTGCAAGGTCAAAACCAGTTGCCGAAAGTCGTCAACGGTATAAAATTCAAAGACGGAATCGAAGCTGTCGCCGAAATCAAATCCGCCGCTTGATTCACGCCGTCACCGACTTTCCCGCATAGCTCCCGCCAATCGCGGGTGAACTCCTCCGCAACAGCCCCGTATTGCTCTTCCCAGAATCGCTCCCTTATGATTGTTGTGAACCGCCCCGGGTTTGCCGGAGGCTGTTTCGTTTGAGTCACGCCGCCATGGCGGGTTGCTCCGTCATGGCATAGTAGCGTTCCTCGGCTTCGGCCGGCGGGATGTTGCCGATGGGCTCCAGCAGCCGGCGATTATTGAACCAGTCCACCCACTCCAGCGTCGCGAACTCGACAGCCTCGAACGACCGCCATGGCCCGCGCCGGTGGATGACCTCGGCCTTGTAGAGACCGTTGATGGTTTCGGCGAGAGCATTGTCATAGCTGTCCCCCACGCTGCCTACAGAAGGTTCGATGCCCGCTTCCGCCAAGCGCTCGGTGTATTTGATCGAGACGTATTGGCTGCCCCGGTCGCTGTGATGCACGAGCCCGCCGCGATGCACGGGCCGTCGGTCATGCAGGGCCTGTTCCAACGCATCCAGAACGAAGCTCGCATGCGCGGTCCGTGATGCACGCCAGCCCACGATGCGCCGGGCGTAGGCGTCGATCACGAATGCGACGTAGACGAAGCCAGTCCAGGTCGCGACATAGGTGAAATCCGAGACCCACAGCGCGTTCGGCCTGGGCGCCCGGAACTGGCGGTTGACATGATCCAGCGGACAAGGCGCGGCCTTGTCGCTGATCGTGGTTTTGACCGGCTTGCCGCGGATCACGCCTTGCAGGCCCATGCTCCGCATCAGTCGCTCCACGGTGCATCGGGCGATATCCTCGCCCTCGCGGCGCAGTTGCCGCCAGACCTTGCGCACGCCGTAGACGTCGAAGTTCTCCGCGAAGACACGCCTGATCTTGATCTTGCGAATCGCATCCTGCTTCGCGCGCGCCGATAGCTTGGCGGGATCGGCCCGCTTTGCGGCATGGGCGCGGTAGGTGGATGGGGCGATCGGCAGCACCTTGCAGATCGGCTCGACCCCATACGCCCCGCGGTGATCGTCGATGAACGCGATCATGGCTTGTATCGGCGGTCGAGCTCCGCCTGGGCAAAATAAGCGCTAGCCTTGCGCAGGATCTCGTTGGCCTGACGCAACTCGCGGTTCTCTCGCTCCAGCGTCTTGAGCTTGGCGGCCATGTCCGTGGTCAGGCCAAGCTTGCGCCCGCTGTCACGCTCAGCCCTGCCAACCCATTGATGCAGCGTCTGCGCAGTGCAGCCGATCTTGCCCGCAATCGAGACCAGCGTTGCCCAACGCGAAGTATGTTCATGCTCGTGATCCAAAACCATCCGCACCGCGCGAGCTCGCACCTCAGGCGAGAACTTGTTCGTTGTCTTGCTTGTCATGGCTCCGCCTTCTC
>PEFW01000017.1 GCA_002890675.1 Candidatus Methylaffinis lahnbergensis | reverse complement strand
ATCGCTACGAATCTTGGCGGCTCTGCGGTTTGTCTCTCCTCCGGCCCAGCCATCGACGCGATCATGGCGAGCGCGGCGATCCCCGGAGCCTTTCCACCAGTTCACATTGGCGAAGACCACCTCATGGACGGCGCGGTAGCGAGCAACACGCCGATCCTCATGGCAGCCAAGTTGGGCGCCACTCGCATTATCGCCTTTCCAGCAGGTTTTGCTTGCGCCATCCACGCGCCTCCGAGTGGCGCGATCGCGCGGGCGCTGCATGCGATCACCCTGATGATAGCTAATCAAATGGTGCGGGACATGAAGGAGCTCGCGGGGGTGATCGATGTTTTCACTGTTCCCAATCTGTGTCCCCTCGATATTTCGCCCTTCGATTTCTCCTGCGCTGACCAATTGATCGAAAGGGCGGCGGATAATACCCGGCGATGGATAAAAGAGGGTGGACTTACGCACCCGCGGATTCCCGATACATTGTTACCGCATTCGCATTGATCCTTCGTGGATGATCGGAACGGCCGACGGCAAAATCCGGAAGGTTTCATGATCCGCGTCGAGCCTTAAGGCCAGCCCCGCGCCTTGCTCCGTGAATCGAAGCAAAAATACCATTCACCAGCGCAGGCAGCGGGACCCCGCCACGGCGCCGACAGCGGCGACGATGCCAATCGCCAAGGTGTACCAGGCGGCCACGAAAAGCGGCGAATCGTCCGGGCAATGCGTGGCGTACAAATGCGCGCCGATCGCCCCGGCGAAGAGGCCGGCCGCCGCTCCGGCAAGGGCAGGATGCTCCGGCGCTCCTTGGCGCAACGCGAGCAAAGAGGCAACGAGCGGCGCCGCGGCAAGAAACGGGATGTGCTTCAAGCAGAATACCGCATTGGTGCCCACAAGTCTTTGGCCCCATTCGGCGGCCGGAACAACGAGGAGTTCCGCGAGGTTGGCGGCCGCCAGCAAGACCGGCACGATCGCCAGCAAGAGGGTTATGCGGCCGATACCCGCGCCGGGTGTCCCAATGCGCGCGACCAGCGCGCCGGAAAGAGCCGCCAGCAAGAAGGTGAGGCAAAGCTTGCACAGAAGCCGCGGCTCGCCGAGCAGAGTGAAGAGATGCGGCCAGAGCCCGAGGACCGCGAAATGGAGGCCCAACGCGATCGCGACGCCCGGAATCAAGGCAAGCGCCAAGGCCCGGCCCGGCGGCATTGGGTGGACCTCGCTGTCGGCGGCAAGGGCGCGGATGAGATCGCCGGTCTTCACGTTTCCTCCATGTTGAATTTCGCGGCGAGCGCCGCGAGCCCGCGATGCAGGGCCACCCGGACGGCTCCATTGGTCATCGAAAGACGCGCCGCCGCCTCGCTAATTGAGGCGCCATCGACGGCAACGGCCCGCACGACCTTGCGTTGCCCGGCCGACAGATATGCGAGATGACGATCGACGTCGGCGACGAGCATGCTTGGTTCACTTTCGTCGCCGGCCAAGACTTCGGCGAAGTCGTCGAGAGGAAGGCCGATCCGGCGGCCGCGTCGGCGCAGCGCATCGATCATTTTATGGCGCGCGATGGCCCGAAGCCATGGGCCAATCGGCGCATCCTCGTCCCAGCTTTGCCGCTTGAGATGAATCGCAAGCAGCGTCTCCTGCACAACGTCCTCGGCGTCGGTATCGGCCATTCCGGCACTGGCAAGGCCCCGGCGCGCCACCGCGCGAAGCACCGGCGTCAATTGCAGCAGGAGACGCCGGTAGGAATCCGCGTCGCCGGCATTGCTGGCACGCATCAGCAGGGCACACTCCTTTTCTCGCCCATCGCCGCGCAAAACGATTCCCTCGTTTTAATTCGGCCGCCGCCGGCCCGTCGTTACATCTTCCGCGCGGCCTCGTTATCACGTTTTTGTCATGGAAAATATCCGCGGCGAAGCGTAATGTCTGAGCCGGAATTGAGGGACCAGTACTACCGCGCGCGCTCCGAGATCCGCGCCTTCAACCGCGGTGCCGCGAAATCGAGGAAAGCGCGGAGCTTGAGCGGCAAGAGCCGCCCACGGGTGTAGACGAGACTGACGGGCCAGGGCGCCGGCTCGAACGCTTGGAGTACTACGGCGAGGGCCCCGGCCCGCAACGCATTGGCGATTTGGTACGAGAGCACGCGGGTGATCCCGAGTCCCGCAATGGCTGCGTCGATGGCTGCCTCGGCTGTGTTGACGATGAGCCGCGAATGGACTGCGACGGACACATCAGACTTCCCCATCGTGAAGGTCCAAGGGTTCGCAGACATCAGCCATTCGAATGTGATGCAGTCATGCGTGCCGAGTTCACGAGGACTTTTCAGCGCGCCTCGTTCGGCAAAATAGGCTGGGCTCCCGCAGACCACGCGATGGATTGAGCCAACCCGGGTTGCAACGAGGCTGCTGTCGGGTAGCTCGCCAATCCGAACCGCGAGATCGAAATGGTCTTCCAGGAGATTCACTATGCGGTCGGTCAACACCATTCGAAGGTCGATATCTGGATAGGCCTTGAGGAACTCCATCGCGACCGGGAGCACGTGCAGGCGACCAAAGACGATCGGTGCGGTGATGATAAGGTCGCCTTTCGGGGCGCTGTAGACCCACTGGACCGGCGTCTTGATGGCGAAGGCGTCGGGCCTCAGTGTTAGTTCCGTCCAACGGATCTGGCGCGGCCATGGTCTCCAACCCCACCGGGTTCGCCAGTTCAAGCTTTCGAACGACCCACGCTTCGTTGACAAATTGCGCGACGTGGTCGGGCTCTATGTCGATCCGCCAGCTCACGCCATTGTTCTGTCTCTCGACGAAAAGAGCCAAATCCAGGCGCTTGACCGCACCCAGCCCGGCCTGCCGCTGAAGAAAGGTCGCGCCGGAACCATGACCCACGACTACAAGCGACACGGCACGACAACGCTGTTCGCCGCACTCAATGTGCTCGACGGCACAGTAATCGGCCGCAACATGCAGCGCCATCGCCATCAAGAGTTCATTCGCTTCCTCAACGCCGTCGAGAAGCGGGCTCCAGCGGGAAAGACGATCCAGGCGATCGTCGACAATTACGCCACCCATAAACATCCGAAGGTCCGCCAATGGCTCGCCCGCCATCCCCGCTGGACCTTTCACTTCACCCCCACTTCGGCATCTTGGCTCAACGCTGTCGAGGGTTTTTTCGCGACCCTGACAAAGCGGCGATTGAAACGCGGCGTGTTCCGATCGATCGCCGATCTCCAAGCCGCGATCAACCGCTTCCTCGAAGAGTACAATCAACAGTCCAAACCCTTCGCTTGGACCGCCGATCCAAACAAAATCATCGCCGCTGTCAAACGAGGGCACCAAGTGTTAGATTCGATCCACTAGATTTAGTTTGCGGCTCCTTGTGAGCTCTCCTGAAGCTGACCTCAATATTGCGCCGCACACTCCGGGCCTTGTTCAGCAGGTGACAAAGCGCTGTGGCCTTTCTTGCGGCCCATACCTTCTCGGTCCAATGCCATGGACAATCGATTCCGAGGAACGCGTGGAAAAGCTGTTCGACTATTTGATAGATCAAAACCGTCAGCTGCCGACCCTCGTTTTGAGTGTTTCGGAATTCACGAAAGACTCCCTTGCGACTCCGCTTAATGCCGTTGAGCTAACACGCGCGACCCTCGGTCTGGCGGATGTCGCGATCCTATCTGCGCGATCTAGCTGGCTCCTCACCGAGTTTTTCGGAAAACGACTGTCCGTTTACGGGGGAGCGGCCAGGGTCTATCTGCCCGGATTTACCGAGGATGCCGATCCATATGGCGGGCATAGGCTCATCATGGCGGAAGCGATGAACACTGACGAAAAAGCGGCCAAATGTGCTTATCAGCTTAAATGGCTCGTCGCATCAGAAAGCATTCGCCGCACTCGTCTAGACAAGGATGTGCGACATGGTTCGTGAAAGGTTGCATGCGAGGTTGTCGAGACATCCAAAAATGTTGAGCACGAACGCCTGAATGTTAATTGTCGCATCGACGACCTCGTCTCTGCTAGGAATATCTTCGCGATCGGGCGGCAATATCTCAAACACACGGTCAATGCACCTGACCAGTGTCCCTAGGCGCCTAGCGAAGCCGTGAACTGCGTGCTCCTTTGCACTATCATTCCCGTAATTTCGGATGAAGTATCGTTCCCGTAGATCAGCAAAATTTTTGTGCACCTCCCCGTGGCCACGATTGAGTTCCGCAAGCTTTTCCGGTGTAAAGTACATTCTTTGCTCCGAAGTCCTCGAATTCCCCGCATGACACTCCTTCTTCGCTATCGCCTCTGGAAGCTTCGCGCGCTATGCTGGCTCTTGCGGCGGCTGCGCGCGGGGTGCGGCCCGGAGCCCTCGCGGCAAGAAGCCCTCGAGCAATAGATTTTGGAAGAATGGGCTCCATTTTGCTTTATACCCCCTCAAATGGGCTATTTTGTAAAAATTTTCTACATGATAGTAATTATCAGCCGGTGCCGCGCCAGCTCAAGCGGAATGATGCAAAATGGCGTTCGATAAACGGGACATCATCGTCGAGGCCGCGATCCGCTTGTTCCGGCAACTCGGTTTCCAAAAGACGACGGTCGCCGATATCGCCCGCGAGCTGCGCATGTCTCCGGCGAACGTCTATCGCTTCTTCGGGGCAAAATCCCAAATCAACGAGGCGGTCTGCATGGAACTCCTCGGCAAGATCGAAGCCGAGGCGGGAAAAATCGTCGTGTCTCGCGGCACCGCCCTCCAAAGAATGCGAAACTTGGTCGCGTCCGTCGAAAAGGCCCATTACAAACAGTACATGTTGGACCGAAAGCTGCACGAGTTGATCGAAGCCGCGGTGACCGAAGACTGGGCGACCATGCGCGCGCACAACCATCGCATGAACTTGATGCTCGAACAGATAATTGCCAGCGGCATGGCGGCAGGCGAGTTCCATCCGGGAGACGCGGCGCTCGCGGCGCGCCTTGTCAACACCGCTTGCATCCGCTTCTGTCATCCGCGCCTAAGAAGAAGAAAGGACCCGCCAGAGGAAGCGGAGTCAATCGTCCAGCCGAGGGGCGGACCGCCGCTGAAGTCAGGCAGTGTTGGAGCGGCACTTCCCCTGCCAGAGCAAGATCGTTTTTTGTCGCTTGGCCAAATGTCAACGACTAAGATCAAGCGTGAGACCGCTGGCCGAGGTAACGCGGCTTAGGTTGCGCGGCCGGAGCGGTGAGCGCGGCGGGGGCGGCGGTTTGTGCGTTGTCCCAAGTGTTGTCCTGAGTGATTTCAGCCGGATATATTGGTTGATGTTTTCGTGCTAACTCATTCATTTTATTGGTGAGCGCGATGGGATTCGAACCCATGACCTCCTGATTAAAAGTCAGCGAAATAGTCCCAAGCGTCGACGCCGAGGTGTTCGCTGTACTACGGCATGAAGCAGAGCCATGAAAGTGTGAACCGCGGCGAAAAGGAAGGTCGCGGCGCCGTCCGCGCCTCGAGTCACCGTTCGAAAAAGGGTCAGCGTCAAAAGTGGCCGGGTTTTACTTACGCCACCACGCGCGACCGCGTCATCCTGTCGCTCCATGGCCTAATATTGCTCCGCCGCGTACAGTTTGAACCGCACTCGCGGATTCCCCGACGCGGGTTCTCAATTAGGGGAGTATATAGGGGATCAAGCAACACTTCGCAAGTAAGTTATTGAAAATAAACAATCGTTGGCGGAAGGAGTGGGATTCGAACCCACGGTGGGCTTGCGTCCACGGCGGTTTTCAAGACCGCTGCCTTAAACCGCTCGGCCATCCTTCCGCGAAAAGACAAGACTCGTATCGAGATATGCGGCGCACGAGGCAACGGCCTTATTGCCCTGGTTCCGCCGCAACGTCCAGGCGAAAACGATAATTCCAGCTTGGCGATCTTGCTCTGGAGCGCTTGCCTGTCAAAAGGACCCATATGATGGGCAACGGACAGCTGCGAATCAAAACGTTGAAGCCTCGATCGGGATCTTGAAATAACGCCGACCGTTCGACTCGGGGGGCGGCAGTTCGCCGGCGCGCATATTGACCTGCAGCGACGGCAGAAAAAGCCTCGGCGTGTCGAGCCTTGCATCACGCGCGGTACGCAGCGCGACGAACGCGTCTTCGGTGACGCCGTCATGGACGTGGACGTTTTGCGCCCGCTCTTTGGCGACGGTCGTCTCGAAGGCGTGGGCACGGCCGTCCGGGGCATAGTCGTGGCACATAAAGAGCCGGTATGGCGGCCGCAATTCCAAAAGCCGCTGGATGGAACGATAAAGCGCCCGGCATCGCCGCCAGGGAAATCGCATCGCGCCGTTCCATAGTCTGGCATGAAGAGCGGGTCCCCGACGAACACCGCGTCTTCCAGCATGTAGCTCATATCGGCCGGCGTATGACCCGGAGTATAGAGCGCTTTCACATCGATCGCACCGACGCGAAAAGTCTCGCTGTCCTCGAACAGACGGTCGACACCGGCGCCAGGCGAGGGCACGGGCTTGTCGTTGAACAAATTGCCCAAAATCTGTTGGACCTGCCTGACATGGGAACCGATGCCGAGCGCGCCGCCGAGCTTTTTCTTTAAATAGACCGCCGCCGAAAGATGGTCGGCATGGACGTGCGTCTCCAGAATCCATTCGACGCGCAGCCCCTCGGCTTGAACCGCTTTGGCGATGGCATCGGCGGAGTGCGTCCTTAGTCGAGCACTGGATCGATGATCGCGCCCGCCTTCGTCGAAGGATCGGCGACGAGGTAGCTAAAGGTTTCGGTCACCTTTTCGAAGAAGGGGATAATCCGCGCACGCATGGCTTGCTCCGCTTCGACGTGGAGGGACATCTATTGCTTCTTGATCAAATATCAATTCACTTCGCATAAGGAATGCCAGCTACGGGGCATGAGCTTTGGGGTTAGACGGCGTCGCAGTTGCGCAAACCGCGCGGTTTTCGCGAGCCTCGCGGGCTATCCCGGCTATCAACGGAAAATCTATTTGCTGTCTTCGAGCCCGCCAATATGTTTTTGGCTGTACAGCTGGACGCCGAGTTGTTTGATGAGCTCCAATTGCGTTTCCAAAAAATCGATGTGCTTTTCTTCATCGATTAGCAGCTCGTCATAGAGCTCCTTGGAGACGAGGTCGTGGGCGGAAATGCAATATTCAGCGGCTTCAGTATAGAGAGCGCGCGCGGCGGTCTCGGTGTCGAGGTCACAGCGAAGAATTTCCTCCACCGTTTGTCCGATCCGCAGCGGGTCGAGGACTTGGAGATTAGGGAACCCCTCTAGAAACAGAATACGAGCCGTAAACCGATCGGCATGGTGCATTTCCTCGATCGACTCTTCGCGCCATTTCTTCGCCAGATCTTTATAGCCCCAATTATCGAAAATACGATAATGGAGCCAATACTGATTGATGGATGTCAGCTCGCTGCGCAGGCCGCGATTGAGATAGTCGAGGACTCTGTCGTCGCCCCTCATTGTTCCAAGCTCCGTACCGCGTGGCGCTCATGCCGTCGAAACCGCGATGACGGCCGCGGGGCAACTCCGCCATACTTCATATAGACGGATAAACCGCGCCCGGAAAGAGGGCGCATGCGGCGGTTTGGGAAAGGGAGAGGTGGCTCGAGCCCGAGGCGCGAAGACGCGAATTGCCTACACCGGGCACAACACGATAGCATCCGTCTCGCAAGGCTCGCGGGACGAGCCGCCGGTCGCCGTCCCGGCATTGGCCTCATTGATAATTGTCCTGACGGTGACGATGCAACGCCCGCAATTTAGACTGCAACCGAGACAATTGTAGACCGCGAATGGCGTGCGTGGGCATGCCCCGCGGTTGAGGGCCGCTCTTATCTCTGAGTCGGTAAGGACATTGCAGGAACAAACGATCATCGAGGCACCACGCATGAAGCCAAGGGATGAGCCGGAAAGCGGCTACCTAACTCGACGTTTAATAATGCGCAAGACCAAAATGGGTTATTACAATCATTCCAAATGAGAACGGCGGTTTCTCCTAGATTAGAATTTGACGAATCACCGGTTCAAAAAAATCAGCGACGCGATCGAAGGGCGGGAGAGTCGGCTGTTTCGCGAAACCCCGGCGGGCTTCGCGTTAACATACACGGAGATGATCACGCTTTCGGGACGCTACGCAGAGGCGCTCGCCGGACTTGGGCTTAAGCCCGGCGAATCCGTCGGCGCCTTGGGGTTACGGCGGATGCTGGGGTTGGGGAGTTACCAAACGGCTTGGCTTTCGGCGAGCGATGGTCCGGCCAGGCCGGGATCGCCTCGCCCGCGAAGGGCACGGGCCGATTGGGAAATTTGCGTGGGTGGATAGGCAATCTGCATTTAGTTTCTAGCCAAGAATCGAGCCGACAGTCATTCATAATGAAGTCCAGCCTCAATCGTAAATATGGAGGCGGCCGTCGCCCAGAACCAGCCGGCGGGCGCCGTCGAACTGATCCATCAAGCCGAGGTCGTGCGTCGCGATCACCACCGACGTCCCCGTTTTGTGGAGTTCGGTGAAGAGCCGCAGCAGCCTGCGCGCGAGGCTTGGATCGACATTGCCGGTCGGCTCGTCGGCCAGCAGCAGCTCCGGCCGGACGATGAGCGCGCGGGCAATGGCGGCACGCTGCTTTTCGCCGCCGGAAAGCACCGGCGGCAGAATATGCATTCTCTCGCCGAGACCGACCCAACGTAGGAGTTCCGTCACTTCGGCGCGATAGCTAGCTTCCTCCTTGCCGCGTACGCGGAGCGGAAGAGCGACGTTTTCATAGGTCGTCAAATGGTCGAGCAGCCGGAAATCCTGAAAAACCACGCCGATCCGCTGTCTGAGACCGGTGATCGCGGCTTTGTCGAGAGTCAAGGCGTCGCTCCCGAAAAGGCCGATCGCGCCCCGCGTCGGCCGCAAGGATAAAAGAATGAGCCGCAAAAGCGTCGTCTTACCGGCGCCGGAAGGACCGGTAAGGAATTGAAACGACCGCGGCGCGATGGCGAAGCTAATATCCTTCAGGATTTCCGCTCCCATCCCATAGCGCAAGCCGACATTTTCAAAACGGACCAAGCAGGACCTCGTCTCCGGCGCCCCGGTGTTTCGCACCTTGCGATGCTTACACTTTCAAGACAAATCAAGCAAAATTTCGAGCGAGCGGTTACGGCCTGACAGTCACGCCACGCGGCGGCGCGCGGTTTCGATGTCAGCCCGAGCTGGTCGATCAATCTCATGCGGCGGTAAGGGACAACAGGCGATTGCCGACCGCGAAAGTCTGGCGGCCATAAGCGGTACGCCGTGACCGCGCAACGACACGGCGCGGGCATTGGTGGCGGCGCGGCCCGATCCCGCGATAGAGGCAGCCGCGGGATGACATCGGATTAGCCCCGGGCGGCCACTCTCCAATCGAATGTCTCGGTTATTTCCGCGATACCAGATACGGTTCTATCTACTCGATACGAACTGGGGACGGCGCGGGTTCCGGAGTCAGCGCGGGCGAAGACGCGGTCCGCAATAGGTCCTGCATTTTCTTGTGTTTGGCCGCATAATAATAGCCGCTGCTGAAGAGCACCGTGGCGCGGTCCTCATTGCCGTCCGCTAGCCGATAGGCATTGGCGAGATAGGGGACGGCGTAAGTCAAATTGACTTGCGGGTCGAGAAGCCCGCGCGCTTCGCCTCTATAGCCCATCTCGCGCGCCGTCGTATATTTGATCTGCATCAGGCCGATACAATGTTTGTGGACGATGCGCGGATTATAGCGGCTTTCGCGCATCACGGTGCGATGGATAAAAGCCTCCGGGACGCCGTGTACCTTGGCCTGCCAGGCAATCATTTCGTCATACGCCGTCGACCTCACAAAGGGACTGGCAAAAGCAGCTTGAGTCATGCAAAGCGCGGCAAGCGCGCTGAAAGGAATGCGCAGCATAGGTGAAGCCTCCATCGGCCCGACGTGAAGGCGGATTGAGGCGCCAGAAAGGCATGCCGCACCTTAGTTAACGTTAACAGGAATCCTGTGATAAAAATACACCACTATCGGAACACGCGCCGGTTAGATCTGGCGCGCGATGAGCATGTTCTTGATCTCGGCGATTGCTTTTGCTGGGTTCAGGCCTTTCGGGCAAGCCTTGGCGCAATTCAAGATCGTGTGGCAACGATAGAGGCGGAAAGGGTCCTCGACATTGTCGAGCCGCTCGCCTGCTGCCTCGTCACGCGAATCGATGAGCCAGCGATAGGCTTGCAACAACACGGCGGGGCCGAGATAGCGATCGCCGTTCCACCAATAGCTCGGGCAGGATGTGGAGCAGCAGGCGCAAAGGATACATTCGTAAAGTCCGTCGAGTTTTCCGCGGTCCTGTGGCGTTTGAACCCATTCTTTTTCAGGCGTTGGCGAGGTTGTATGCAGCCAGGGCTCGATCGAGGCGTGCTGCGCGTAAAACACCGTGAGGTCCGGCACGAGATCTTTCACCACCGGCAAATGCGGCAAGGGATAGATTTTAACCGCGCCCTTGACGTCGTCGATGGATTGGGTGCAGGCGAGCGTATTCGTGCCGTCGATATTCATCGCGCAGGACCCGCAAATGCCTTCCCGGCAAGAGCGCCGGAAGGTGAGCGCCGGATCGATCTTGGATTTTATCCAGATCAGCGCATCAAGAATCATCGGGCCGCAATCGCTTCGATCGACGAAATAGGTATCGACGCGCGGGTTTTGGTCATCGTCGGGATTCCAGCGATATACCCGGAACTCCCTAAGACTCTTGGAGTCGCCGTGCTTCGGCCACGTTTTGCCGGTGCCGACGCGCGAATTTTTGGGAAGTGCGAATTCTACCATCAAATGCTCCGCTTGGTGAAACTCTCAATTCGGAGGTTCGAGGCATTATTGATTATGATACGCGTCAAAAGGGCCTCGACGTTTTTGATCAGGTGTTCGTCAACTTTGTAAGCGGAGAAGTACTCTGCGACATTTTTAATGTACGCATCGGCCCGGCAAGCCTTGCCGTTTTCGATTACGCGAAAAAGCACCTTTTTTTTGTTATAGCGCTGATTCATCTCCTTGAACAGAGTGTTTTTTCCATCTTTTCCTTTTTCAGCTTTTTCCGACATAAACTAAACTGCCTTCGCTTTTAAAAAATGCATATATTCCAGTCGTGTTCTTCAATTTATCTAGGTGACTTTTGTTGTCTATTCGCTTTGCGAACGTGTCCATATTGTTATCGTGCTCGAAATTCAGGTGATGAAACTCAACAATTGGTTCGATCGCCTGGGTTAAACGCTGACGCTCAAACTTATGAAATGCGTTTCACAGTATCCTCGCAGTAATTGCTTTCTTACCTTTCCACTGATTTTTTGTCACAGCACCCAGCTGAAGACCGAACTCTTTTGTCAGAATACTTACGAATTGTTCCCCGTCCATTTCCATTTGCGCGTCCTTGAGGGCTCAATACACCCGCTTTTTCGGTTCGATATAGGGCATCTCGTTGGTCATCGTAAAACTGTGCACGGGGCGGTAATCGATCGCAACCGTGCGGGCATCAGCGTCGATCGAGGAGAGCGTATGCTTCATCCAGTTGATATCATCGCGCGCGGGAAAGTCTTCCCGCGCATGGGCGCCGCGGGATTCGGTGCGGCGTGCCGCGCTATCCATGGTGACGACCGCTTGCACGATGAGATTGTCGAATTCCAACGTCTCGATGAGGTCCGAATTCCAAATCATTGAACGGTCGGTGACGGAAATCTGGTCTCTCGCTGCCCAGACCTCATGGATAAGCTTCGAGCCCTCCTCCAAAATGGTTCCGGTGCGATAGACCGAGCAATGGTTCTGCATCACCTTCTGCATCCTGAGGCGAAGCTCGGCGGTTGGAATTTCGCCCTTGGCATAACGGAAGCGGTCGAGGCGAGAAAGCGCCTGGTCGGCGGAACCTGCCGGAAGGTCGGCCTGTTTGGCGCCCGGCGTCGCGAGTTCCGCCGCGCGCAAACCGGCGGCGCGGCCGAAGACGATTATGTCGATGAGCGAATTCGAGCCGAGTCTGTTGGCGCCATGTACGGAGACGCAGGCGGCCTCGCCGATTGCCAGGAGGCCGGGCACGACGCCATCCGGATCACCGTCCTTCTTGGTGATGACCTCGCCATGAAAATTCGCCGGAATGCCGCCCATGTTGTAATGCGCGGTGGGCAGCACGGGGATCGGCTCCCTGGTCACGTCCACGCCGGCGAAAATCCGGGCGCTTTCGGAAATGCCGGGCAGGCGTTCGTGCAGAATTTTTGGGTCGAGGTGTTCGAGGTGCAAATAAATGTGGTCTCGATTCTTGCCAACGCCGCGGCCTTCGCGGATTTCGACGGTCATCGCCCGCGATACCATATCGCGCGGCGCAAGGTCCTTCACCGAAGGCGCGTAGCGCTCCATGAAGCGTTCGCCTTCGGAATTGGCTAAATAGCCGCCCTCGCCGCGCGAGCCTTCGGTGATGAGGCAGCCGGCGCCGAAAATGCCGGTTGGATGGAACTGCACGAATTCCATATCCTGCAAGGGAAGCCCGGCGCGCAACACCATGGCGTTTCCGTCGCCGGTGCAAATATGCGCGGATGTACAAGAGAAATAAGCCCGGCCGTAGCCGCCGGTCGCCAGGATCACAAGTTGCGAACGGAAGCGATGCATGGTGCCGTCGTCGAGCTTCATGCAGACGACGCCGCGGCAGCGGCCATCCTCCATGATCAGGTCGATCGCGAAGAACTCAACGAAGAATTCGGTCTTGTGTTGCAACGCCTGACCGTAGAGAGTATGCAGCATTGCATGGCCGGTCCGGTCGGCCGCCGCGCAAGTGCGCTGCGCCGGCGGACCCTTGCCGAACTTGGTGGTCATGCCGCCGAACGCGCGTTGGTAGATGCGGCCATCCTCGGTGCGCGAGAACGGCACGCCCCAATGCTCGAGTTCATACACGGCGGCCGGCGCATTGCGGCAGAGATACTCGATCGAATCCTGATCGCCGAGCCAATCCGACCCCTTAACGGTGTCGTACATGTGCCATCTCCAATCGTCTGGCCCCATGTTGCCGAGCGCCGCCGCGACGCCGCCTTGCGCCGCGACCGTGTGCGAGCGGGTCGGAAATACCTTGGTGATGCACGCTGTCCGCAGTCCCGCCTGCGAACAGCCAATGGTCGCCCGCAATCCCGCGCCACCGGCACCGACGACGACAACGTCGAACGTATGGTCGGTAATCGGATAGGCGGCGCCGCTACGAGCCGGAGCGGCGTTGCCGTTGAAGGTGGCGTTGGATGTCATGCCATCGTCTTTCGAAATTTCCCCTCTCTTGCGCGATAATCGCCCGGCGGCCCTTCAGGTAAAGCTCAGTTTCAAGACCGCGTAAATGCAAGCCAAGCCGATGCAAACCGAGAAAAAAAGATTCCCGATCAGCGCCCCCTCCTTCAGCTGCGCGGCATGCACATAATCGTCGATAATCGACTGCATTCCGAGCTTCATGTGGAAGACCCCGGACAAGATGAAGAGAAGCATCAAAATCGCAGGAAGGGGATGCCCGAGTTCGGCTCGCACTGCCGCGTAATCCTTGCCGAGAAGCGACAATACGATTGCGACAAATGCGATCGACAAGGGGACAAGCGCGAGCGAGGTGATGCGCATGTTCCAAGCGTCCGCGGTGCCGGATTTGGCGGAGCCGAGGAAGCGCACCCTGCTCATCACGGGGCGAACCGGCGCGAGTCTTTTTGCCATGACTACCTATTCCTCCCATGGCTTCCTGGCAATGTTTTGGATTTTGCAATCCGCCGGTTGGCGGCGTCGGCCAGGACGATTCTAACGAACCAGATAAGCGATGGTCCAGACGGTCACCGTCAGGACGACGCCGCCGAATAATGTGGCTCTTGCCAGCCAATCGCGTTGCGGATGCTCCAAACCATGACCCGTCTCCCAAATGGCGTGACGTATGCCGCCGAGAAGGTGATGAAATAGGGCCCAGGTGAAACCGAATAGAACCAGTTTCCCGGCGATCGAATTTAAGCAATAGGCAGCCGCATCGTAGGCGCCGCCGCCGGTGGACACGGCAATTAAAAACCACGCGAGCAACAAGGTGCCGAAATAGAGCGCTGCCCCGGTGATGCGATGCGCAATCGACATCATCATGGTCAGCATCGGCCGGTAGATTTGCAGATGTGGTGACAGCGGCCGGCGTTTCTCGATGCCGCTCGCGCCGAACTCCGCCTCTGTCATGGAACTTTACCCCCCCTCAATAATTCGATGCCCCTTCCCCTAACGCAATTGGTACTCCAGGGCAACGCGTACATTAAATGCGGACATTAGAAGACTCCAGAACCGCCCGAATTCGGACACACGCTTGAGGGCGCATCGGCCTGGACGGAACCCTCGCTAAGCCGGATCACCCCAAGCCGTTGGCCAATCTCTGGAAGCCAAATTGTCCCGGCGCGATGAACCTCCGTGCTTTTTCCTTATTGAGTCTCCTCGGTATAGGCTATCATGCGTTGATGCATTCTGGCACAAATTTTGCCCGGCAAGAAAAGTCGAAACGCCGATAGCATAATTGGTAGCGGTGGAAGACATGAACGTGCGGGGCCGCAAATCAATCGCGTTTGTGCTTGTTGCCGGTTCGCTGGCGGGAGCCTTTTGGCTATTGCTTGCCTTCACGGGGTTTCCATCGGGCGCCTTGGCGGCAGCGGGCCGCGTTACGATCGTGTCGGACGGTGTCCCGCGCAGCGCCATCCTCGTCGAGCACCGGCGGCTTAAGCAAGCGCGCCGGCCGGCCATCATAATCTTGCGTGGCGTCAGGGAGAAGGGCGCGCGCCTCCGGCGATTATTCGGCTTTGAAGAAATGGCGCGGTCATCCGGTGCGGTCCTGATATATCCGGAACCTCTAGCCGGGCGTTGGGGGGACGCGCCTGGACCCGAGGCGCGCCGCGATCTGGTCTTTATCCATGATCTGATCGCGAAGTTCGTCACCCGGGGCATTGCCGACCGGGGCAAGGTCTTTCTCGTTGGCATAGCCACTGGGGGGATGTTGGCTTTGCGGCTCGCCTGCGACGAAAAGAACGTTTTTGCGGGAATGGCGGTGCTCGGGGCTAGCCTGCCATCCGATTTTGAAGCGTCCTGCAAACCGTCGCATCCGATTCCCCTCATGATGATTGCGGGCACCGCGGATACCTTGGTTTCCTTTCATGCCGGCAAGGCGAGTTTGCCACATGGCAAGACGGAGCTTCTCTCCCTCGACGCGACGCTAGGTCTCTTCGGCAAGTTTGCGGGCTGCGGCGGGGGCATAACGACTACCATTTTCCCCGACAAGGACCCCCACGATGGCACGCGTACCTACCTCGACAAGCTGAACAATTGCGAAGTACCGGTTGAAGCGGTCCGGATCGAAGGGGGCGGTCGCGCGCTATCTGGTCTTTCGAGCGAAAGCGGACCAGGGCATGGCCTCGCCTATGGCGACGTCAATAGCGCGAAGCTCGTTTGGGATTTTTTCCGTCGCCTCGGCGGCTGAGCCCGTGCTCCCCTATCGCGCGCGAGCTTTCCTGTGCGCTGCTCTCGACAGGGCGCCGATAAATTTTCGGATGGTTCGTCCATCGTGGTCCATCGAAGGGGGTTTCAGGAAAGCCGCGTGCATCCCCCCGCCCTCTCGAACAGGCGCACGGAAGTGCTTTGCTACGCGGCATAAAATCCGCAAAGTCCAGTTGAGGAGCGATCCTACTTCATAGGGTTTAGACCTAATTAACCATGCTTTGATGCAAGAGGTTGGTCAACTGGGTTGGGGGCTAGCCGATGGAATCGCATGTGTTTTGGTTTTACGCCGAGCATTGGGCGAAGAGCGAGCCGCATAGACGTCATGAAAATTTGCCTGCGGCGGAGCCATGAGCCTTTTGGTTGTGGAATCCGGATCGTAGATTTTTGATCCATCCGGCCAGGTGACAGCGATCGCATCCTTGGGAAGCTCGAAGACCTGATGGACTTTGCCGGAATTCGCCCCCGCCAATCTCCCCTCGGTCAGCGCCGGGTGCCGAGGCACCACCCTTCGTCCGTTCGCCGCTCCCCAGGTGATTTCCGGCTGGAATCCACAGCTCGTTCTGATAGTACCTCGCCTTCTCTAGGTCAGGGCGGGGCAGCCTAAGCCCCAGCTCGCGGGCAAGCTGGCGCCAACGACAGGCGATAGGCGCCATCCTCGTCGAGCTTTCCCAAGCCGTTCTGGGCGAGAAAAATGGCGGCGAAACTATTGTCGCCGCTCCGCCGATGTTTTGCCGCCCGGCGAAAGGAGCCAAGAGTCGCGGCGGGCACATTGCGCCCATAGGCAACGGCAAGCAGGGTAAGGATCCGCTCTTCCTCGCCCTCGAGGCAAATGCCGTCATCGCTTATTTTCGCGGGCAAGGTCCCGGCCCCTAGGAGCAGCCCCTGCTCCGTCACGGTCATCTGCTGGTGAAGGGGAATCTTACATCCGCAAGAGGGAAAGACGTAAGATCGGTTCGATCCCACTCTTGGTTTGGACTGGCGCCCGTAAAGGGAAACGTCCGCGCTTTTTGGATAGGTTCGCGCCTTTTTTCCGCTATAAGGAGCGAAGGGCCGTCCGGCGGGTCCCAAAGCAGACCGAAGGTTGTGCAATGGCGGACGAGACACGCGCGGCGATCATCGGGGTCGTCACGGCTTCCGACCGCGCCAGCATCGGGATCTATGAGGATAAAAGTGGACCCGCCATCGCCGCCTATTTGACGAAAATCCTAAAAAGCCCTTTTCATGTCGTGCGAAAAATCATCCCGGACGGCTTCGAGTCCGTGCGCGATACGCTAATCGAGCTCGCCGACAAGGAGCATTGCGATTTGATCCTGACAACGGGCGGCACCGGACCATCCCCGCGCGATCTCACGCCGGAGGCGACCCTGGCGGCGGCGCCGCGCGTGCTGCCTGGCTTTGGCGAACTCATGCGCCAGGAAAGCCTCAAACAGGTTCCGACCGCGATTCTATCGCGCCAGATCGCCGCGCATCGCGGGCCTTGTCTCGTGATAAATCTGCCGGGCAAGCCGGCGTCGATCGAAACCTGCCTCAACGCGGTCTTTCCGGCGGTCCCCTATTGTCTCGATCTTATCGGCGCCGCGTATATCGAGACCGATGCGGCGATCCTAAACTCCTTCCGGCCGAAGCAATCATAGATGAGCCTTAGCGCACCGGACCGGGCCAAAGCAGACCTCGACGCGGCCGGGCGCGTGGTCAATCTCGCGGCCGGCTACAGGCCGCTGCCGGGCATCCCGGACGAATTCATCGGCGCGGACGGGCGCCCGCGCGCGCATTGGCTGCGGTTTCTCACCGCGTTGACGGAACTCGGCGCCGACGACATCGGCAAGCGCTTCGCCACCGCCGACCGGCATATTCGCGACACGGGCGTCTCCTATCGCGCCTACGGGGATACCAGCGAGCGCGCCTGGCCGCTCTCGCATGTGCCGCTCCTTATCGAAGCCGGCGAATGGCGCGAGATCGCGCGAGGCATCGAGCAGCGCGCGCGGCTCCTGGAACTTGTGTTGGCCGATATTTACGGCGAGGGCCGGTTGATCGCCGCGGGCGATTTGCCCGCCGCCGCCGTCACCGGCAGCCCCGAGTTTCTGCACCCCTTGCATGGGGTGAAACCGCCGGGCGGCAAATACTTGCATATTTACGCCGCCGACATCGGGCGCGGGCCGGATGGCCGCTGGTGGGTCCTCGGCGACCGTGCGCAGGCGCCGTCGGGTGCCGGCTACGCGCTCGCCAACCGGCTTATCCTGGCTCGCGCTTTCCCGGCCCTCTACCGCGATATGAATGTCGAGCGGCTAGCGCCATTCTTCGAGGCGTTCCGCCTCGGCCTTACGTCGATGGCGCAGCGTTCGGACCCGCGCATCTGCCTTTTGACGCCGGGCCCTTTTAACGAAACTTATTTCGAGCAGGCCTACCTCGCCCGCTATCTCGGCCTGCTTCTGGTCGAAGGCGGCGATTTGACGATGCGCGATGGCCAGGTGCATGTCCGCACGATCGCCGGGCTGAAGCGCGCCGACGTGATCTGGCGGCGAATCGACAGCGATTTCGCCGATCCGCTCGAACTCAACGCCCGTTCGCGACTAGGTGTGCCGGGTCTAGTCGATGCCCTGCGCGAGGGCGGCGTCGTCCTCGCCAATGCGCTCGGGTCCGGCGTGCTCGAAGCACCCGTCATGATGAGTTTCATGCCGAAACTCTGCCGCACATTGCTAGGTGAGGACCTCCGCCTGCCGAATATCGCGACCTGGTGGTGCGGCCAGGCCCGGGCGCGCCAGTTCGTCATCGCGGACATGGACGAGCTTGCGATTGCCGGCGCCTTCGGCAATCCAGTCCAAGGCTTTGCCGCCAACCAACCCCTCGTCGACGCGGCGCTCGACGCGGAAGCGAAGAGCCGACTCGCTGCCGCCATGGCCGAGCGCGGTGTGGATTTCGTCGGCCAGGAAATCGTCAATCTCTCGACGACCCCCGTGTGGCACGATGGCCGGATCGAGCCGCGGCCCTTCGTTCTGCGCGTCTATGCGGCGCGCGCGCCAGAGGGATGGAACATCATGCCAGGCGGGTTCTGCCGCATTTCCGGCCGCGCCGATGCGCGCGCGGTGTCGATGGGCGAGGGGGTCCAATCGGCCGATGTCTGGGTGCTTGCCGACAAGCCCGTCGCGATGGTGAGCTTGCTGCCCACCGACGAGACCATTCGCATCCGGCGCATCATGGGCACCTTGCCGAGCCGGGCCGCGGACAATCTATTTTGGCTCGGGCGTTATATCGAGCGCTCGGAAGCGACTTTGCGGCTCATCCGCTGCCTCGCCGGCCGGATGATCGAGACCGGCGCGGGGATCGCCCAACCGGGATCGGCGGTATCCAAGCTCACCAGCTTGCTTGTTGCGTGGCACGCCGCGCCGATTGAAACGGTCTCCAGCGCCATGGCGCTTGCCGCGATCGCCCTGCATGGCGGCGAGGAGTATGGCTCGGCCTCATCGCTCGTGCGCGATGCGCGCCGCGCCGCATCGTTCATTCGCGAACGGCTCTCGACGGATACCTGGCGGCTTATCGGCGACCTTAATCAAGACCTTTCCATCGACGGGCCCGGGCCGCTCGCCGAGGCCGAGACTTTCGAGCGTGCCGACGCGGCCTTGCGGACGATCGCGGCGATCTCCGGCTTGGCTCAGGAAAACATGAATCGCGGCGCTGGCTGGCGCGTTTTCGATACCGGGCGGCGCATCGAGCGGGGCGTCAACACGTGCCGCTTTGCCCGCCATTTCGCGAGCGGCGACGCGCCAGCCGACGATCTCGACGCCTTGCTCGATCTCGTCGACTCGCAGATCACCTATCGTTCGCGCTATCTCATGGGCGTCGCTCTCAACCCGGTTCGCGACATGGTCGTGCTCGATTCGTTCAATCCACGCTCGGTTGCCTTCCAGGTCGAGCGGCTCGACGAACATCTTGAAACTCTGCCGTTGCTCAGCGACGATGGAATGCTCGAGGCGCCGCGCCGCCTGATCCTGCAGCTTGCGGCCGAAGTGGCGACGGCGACCGCATCAAGCCTCGACAATGAAAAAATCCTCGGCTTCGAGCAGAGCCTTCTCGGCCTTGCCGACGCGATCGCCGCACGCTATTTCCTGCAAGGTCCGCATGTTGCCCGGGCCGACAAATCGAGCGGCCTCGCGTGATCTACGATATCCGCCATCTGACCCTTTACGAATACGGCTCGACGGTGACGTTCTCGCATTGCGCGCTGCGGCTGCTGCCGACGGATGGGCTCGGACAAACCGTGCTTTCGAGCGAGCTCTCGGTTACCCCCACGCCCGCGCAAATGATCGAGCGCACGTGTTTTTTCGGCAACCGCCTCACCTTTCTCACAATCGAAACGGCGCATCGCAAACTCATCGTCGAGGTCAACACAAGCGTCGAGATCGACCGACGCGAGCCGTGGGGTCAAAGCGAAACACCGGCGTTTGAAGCGGTGCGGGAGGACGCCTTTGCCAGCGCTTCGCTCGATAAGGACTCACCGGCCCATTTCCTGCATCCAAGTCGCCTTGCGCCGCGTTTCGAACCGGCGGCCGATTATGCGCGCGAAAGTTTTGCGGCCGGTCGCCCGATACTTGCCGGCGCCACGGAATTGATGCGGCGGATCAGGAGCGATTTCAAATATGACACCAAGGCGACGGTGGTCTCGACGCCGCTTTCCTTGGCCTTCGAGAAGCGGCGCGGCGTCTGCCAGGATTTTGCCCATATCATGATCGCCGGATTGCGCGGGCTTGGCCTGCCCGCCGCCTATATTTCTGGCTATATCCGCACCAATCCGCCTCCCGGTAAAAAACACCTCGAAGGCGCCGACGCGATGCACGCCTGGGTCTCCGTGTGGTGCGGCGAGGCGCAAGGCTGGGTGGACCTCGATCCGACCAATGCGATGCTCATCGGCAACGATCATATCGTGCTCGCGAAAGGCCGCGACTACGCCGATATTTCGCCCGTCGCGGGAATTATCCTCGGCTCGCGCGAGCAAGACGTCGATGTTAAAGTCGATGTCGTGCCGAGGGCGTGATTGGCGCCGGAGTTGCGGCGAGATGAGCGACGGCCGAATTTGACGTCGTGTGCCGCCGCGCTGCTGGCAAGGACTGAAGTTCGAGTATTCCGGCGCCTGTAGTGAGATTCCAGTGCATCCGATCCATCTTCATTATTTCCCCCTTCCGTTAACCTTCTACGCGATCTTCGTAGGCGTTCTGCTCGCTCTGTTCATTCTACTCCAGCTCAAGCTGCTGCGTTACGCATACATGCGCATCGGCCTCGACTCACGCGTGGCCATGCTCATTCTTTTCGGCTCGCTCCTCGGCAGTTATGTCAACATCCCGGTGGCGCAGCTTCCGGAGGTGCCCGTTGCATCCGACGAGGTGATCGATTTCTTCGGCATGCGTTATATCGTGCCGGGCGTGATCGATTGGCCTGGCACAATCATCGCCGTCAATGTCGGCGGGGCGGTTATTCCCACACTGCTTTCGATTTACTTGCTTGCGCGCAACCAAATTTGGCTGCTTGGCGCCGTGGGGACAATCATTGTGGCCGTCGTTGTTCATCACCTCGCCAAGCTCGTTCCGGGCGTCGGCATAGCGGTGCCGGTCCTCGCGCCGCCACTCCTCACGGCGGTCGTGGCGATCGTGCTGTCGCGGCGTTTCGCCGGGCCGCTCGCCTACGTTAGCGGCAGCCTCGGCACCTTGATCGGCGCCGATCTGCTCAATCTCGACAAATTGCATGGCCTTGGCGTGCCGGTAGCTTCGATCGGCGGGGCAGGAACATTCGACGGCATTTTTGTTACCGGCGTCCTGGCCGTGCTGCTTGCGGGCCTGCGCGCACCGTAAGACTTGTCGCGAAAGGCCGCGCCTGCGCCGATATTTCCCCCGTTGCCGGAATTATCCTCGGCTCGCGCGAGCAAGACGTCGATGTTAAGGTCGATGTCGTGCCGAGGGCGTGATTGGCGCCGTGGATTGCACCGGGAGCGAGCGCCGGTTCGCCGAGCGCCAAGCGCTTGGCGCCCTCCTCGTCGCCCTGCGGCGGACCCGTGAAAGCGAGATGAATATGTGCATGGCATTTTTCGCGGCGCGGCCATTGTTGCGCCGCGCGCGCGGTTTCTCGGTCACATGAACTGGAACGCTTTTGCCAAAGGCGACGGCAGATGAGCGACAGGACTGCGGGCAGCCTCGTGTCCCTATTGCGGTTGCTGCAAGTGTTGCTGACGTTCGGCGCTTTCCTGACGGCGCCGCTCGATTGCGCTTTAGCCGCGGAGCGGCGACCAATCGCACCCCTGCGCGTAGCGGTTTACGATCTGCCGCCCTATGGCGCCGTGGGCGCGGACGGCGCGCTGTCCGGCGTTAGCGTGGACCTGTGGCGCCGGGTGGCGGAGGAACTGGAATGGGAATACAAGCTGACGCCCGTTTCCCAGATGGAATCGATCCTCAGCGGCCTGGAGCAGGGTCATTTCGATGCTGCGATCGGCGCCATCACGATCACCCCGGAACGGGAAGCGCGCGTCGATTTTTCCTATCCCGCGCATCGGTCCGGGGTGGCGGTCGCCTTGCGAAAAGAGACGGGCCCGCTTCTCGCCGTCGTTTCTTATGCGATGGTCGCCGCGGACCTCGGCTCTCTGATCGTCGGAATGCTCGCCTTGCTGTTGCTGCTCAGCGTCGTCATCTGGCTCATTGAACGTCCGGGCCGTTCGGGGGCGGAGGCGCCGGAGGACAGCGTGGTCAACTTGCGCGACGGCCTCTATTGGGCGGTCGTCACGATGACGACCGTCGGCTATGGCGACAAGACGCCGAAGACCCCTCTTGGCCGCCTCGTGGCTGTCGTTTGGATGTTGAGCAGCCTCGTGCTGGTCTCATTTTTGTCGGCAAGCCTGGTCTCGCGATTGACCGCTGAACGGGTCCAAAACAGCGGCATTCGCGATGAAAGCGATCTGAGAGGGAAAAAACTGGCGGCGGTCGCGCAATCCTCGTCGGCGGAGTATCTCGACGGACTGCACCTCAAATACGAAAAATACGATAATTTGACGGAAGCTCTCGCCTCCCTGGCCAATGGCAGGTCGAACGCCGTCGTCAATAGCGAGGGCGCGCTGCGATTCTTGGTCGCCGCGCGCTTCGCGGAAGTTATTCTCGTGCCGCGCGTTCTTCTCGCGCCAGCCTATATGGCGATCGCCCTGCCCGAGCATAGCCCGCTCAAAAAGCCCATCGATCGCGCGCTTATCAAAATCACCGCCAGTCCTGAATGGAAATCGGTCGAAGACCGCTATTTTGGGCGATAGGCAAGAAACAGGATTTGCGCCAATGGCGTTTGCGAGCTCCAAGAGGCAAAGGAACTCGCAGCTGCCGCTCTCGAACATAGCGATGACGAGCCTGAAAGAAAAGCTTATCAAGATCGGCGCGAAGGTCGTGCGCCACGGTCGTTACGTCGCGTTTCAGATGGCCGAGGTTGCGATCACCAGGAATCTGTTCGCCGACATCCTGCGGTTCATCGCGGAACTGCGACAGCCGCCCGATGAGGTGCCCGCGTAAAACGTTCGATTGTCATGCGTTCGAGCCCAACCCACGGGAGGGATGCGTCTTGATCACAACCAGCTCGGCAACTTCCGACATGCCACCGAGCATGATGGCTCACGCAGTGGGCCTTGTGAATGGCGGTGGACACCCAGCATTGACAAAAAGGGCAAGTTGAGCCGACATGAGCGTCCAATCCCCCATCATCTGGGGGATATCGGTTGCATGTGTCCAAGCCAAATCTGCGCGCTGAGCCAAGCGTGTCCCCCGGGATGTCGGTTACGGTGTGCCGCGCTTCAAGGAGTACACCAACTTGTGGGATACGAAGTTTACGCGACAACTGGGAATCAATTTACCGTTTGTCGGAGCTGGCATGGCCATCGTGGGTAGTCCGGCGCTCACGGCGGCGGTATCGAACGCAGGCGGGATCGGCCTCTTCTGCCTGGGACCGGGCGCACCGGAGATGTTTGCCGATGACATCGATCATATCCGCCGGCTTTGCTCCGCCCCGTTTGGCGTGGACTTCATCGTCGAAGAAACTGCATTTGGTCCCGCGACGACTGACGCCCATATCGAGATCGCCATCGCGAAAAACGTCCCTCTTGCCGTCTTCTTCTGGAATCCACCGAAGGAAGGTTGGGTTAGCCGGCTGAAGCGTGCCGGCATCAAAGTATGGGGAACCGCCTTTTCGGTGGAGAGCGCGCGCCGGATGAAGGAACTCGGTGCCGATGCAGTGATCGTGCAGTCGCAAGAAGCCGGCGGACACGTCAAGTCCAGTCTCGGCGCGATGGCGCTCGTGCCCTCGGTCGTCGATGCTCTTGACCAAACCCCGGTGATTGCGGCGGGCGGCATCGCAGACGGTCGGACCGCCGCCGCCGCGTTCATGCTCGGTGCGCAAGCCGTGTGCGTCGGCACGCGGCTGGTGGCGAGCACTGAAAGTGTGGCGAGCGCCGAGTACAAACGGCGCTTGGTGCGCGCGCACAATGAAGACACAGCTCTGACGACGATCTTCGGTCCCGAGTGGCCTAACGCGCCGATGCGGGTCCTGAAGAATCGTGCTGTCGCGCGCGCCGATCGGGGAGCAGCACCGCTATCGCGCCCAATCGGCGAGACAGTTGTCTTCGGACAGCCTTACCGAATGCCAGCCAACAGCGCCGTGCTGCCGACCGCCCAGACACAGGGCGACCATGAGGAAATGTGCCTGGCGGCAGGCGCCGGCGTCGGTGCCGTTCGCGCAATCGAGCCTGCGGGTCTGATCGTGGAGACCATGATGCAGGACGCCCGGGCCACTATCAGAGGAGTGCTGGATGTGAGCCAGACAAAGTCCTTGAAAACATGATGTTTTCAAGGGCTTTTTGCTGCCGGGAATTTGGCCGGCAATGTCGTTCGTGGAAGCGGCGGGAGGAAAGTCGCAGCGTAAATTCGGCGGAGTTGCGCGATGGGTGATCAAATAGGGCCGATCGGCCGCGAGTGTCCCAACGATGGATTGGAGGAGAGTTTAATTTTTTCTCCGTCAACATCCTTGCCCGCGATCCTGACGCGCCCCCTGCCCTGCCCCATGATTCATTTCATCGGATGTTTATTGTGGCGGCTCTTGCAGAATCCAATCTTACTCACCTTATGGCAGTTCACGGTAGGAGGCCTTGCAAGGTTTTCGGCCCCAATCGCACCAAAATGTTGCATGTGAAACATTTTGGTACGATTCCCCATGATGTTCTCGGCAATCCCTCCAGCGTGGGCGCGGCCGCGAAAACGCGGCGTTTACCAAGTTTTTACCTTAAGTTGGGATTTCTCTTTCCATTGTCCGAACGGTGCCCCGCCGGTTTGGATAAACCTTTACCTATCACAGTCTCCGTCCCGATTGTTCCGATTGCTCCCGAACATCCCGCACATGAAGCCGAATGATCACGCTTTATCATCATCCCCTCTGCCCGCATTCGCGTTTCGTCCGGCTGCTCCTGGCCGAATATTCCATCAAGCCGGAACTCATCGAAGAAAATGCGTTTGAGCGCAGACGGGATTTTCTGATCCTCGATCCGGCCGGGCAAACGCCGGTTCTCGCTGAAGAGTCTGGAACGGTCGTCTCGGGCCCCGGGCCGATCGCCGAATATTTCGACGAGACCCGCGGCCTTGCCTTGGGCAGACACAGATTGTTGCCCGACGATCCGGGTTCCCGCGCGGAGGTGCGCCGGCTGTTCGATTGGTTCAGTCAAAAATTCTTCCATGAAGTAACCAATTGGCTCGTCACCGAAAAGGTCTATAAGCGATTCATGCCACGCAAGCAGGGCGGCGGCGGGCCCGACATGGATCTCGTGCATGCGGCGCGGGTCAATATCCGCACCCATTTGCGCTATATTGGTTACCTGGCGGGCAACCGGAAATGGCTCGCCGGAGACCGGCTTTCGCATGCCGACCTAGCGGCCGCGGCGCATCTCTCCTGCGTGGATTTTCTGGGCGACGTGCCATGGGAAGAGAACGAGACGGCAAAGCTCTGGTACGCCCGGCTAAAATCGCGTCCGGCGTTCCGCCCGCTGCTCGCGGACCGGCTGCCGGGATTCTGCCCGAACCCGATCTACGCGGATCTCGATTTCTAGGCCCGGACTTTAAGGGGCTGTTGCGAGAGCAGGCGCGCGCGCGTGGCTTCGACATCTGCCGCATCACCCATCCGGGCGCCATTCCCGATGCGCCGGAAAGGCTCCGCGCCTGGCTTGCCTCCGGTGCGGCGGGCTCCATGGACTGGCTCGCCGCAACGCAAGCGCGGCGTTCCGATCCGCGCAAACTCTGGCCAGAGGCCGCGAGTATCATCATGCTCGGCATGAGTTATGGCCCGGCGAACGACCCCCTTGCCGCGCTAGTGCGAAAATCGGCCGGAAATATCTCCGTTTATGCGCGAAACCGCGATTATCATGACCTTATCAAGGGAAGGCTCAAGCTGCTCGCCGCGTGGCTCGTCGCGCAAGCCAAGGGAACCGGAGTCAAGATCTTCGTCGATACCGCGCCGGTCATGGAAAAGCCGCTGGCGCAGGCGGCGGGTCTCGGCTGGGCCGGCAAGCACAGCAATCTGGTTTCGCGCGAGCTCGGCTCCTGGCTGTTTTTGGGCTCGATCTTTACGGATCTGCCGCTCGCGCCCGACGAGCCAGAACCGGATCGTTGCGGCACATGCCACGCCTGCCTCGACATTTGCCCGACAAAGGCTTTTCCGCGTCCCTATGTACTCGATGCCCGCCGTTGCATCTCCTATCTCACGATCGAACACAAAGGCCATATCGGCCGCGAGTTCCGGACGCTGATCGGAAATCGCATTTTTGGCTGCGACGATTGTCTTGCGGTTTGTCCCTGGAACAAATTCGCGGAAACGGCGCGCGAAGCAAAGTTGCAGGCGCGCGAAGATCTGTGCGCGCCGTCAATCGCCGATCTGCTTTCCCTTGACGATGCCGCGTTTCGGGCGCTGTTCACGGGAAGCGCGGTCAAGCGAATTGGTTATGAGCGGTTTACCCGCAATGTGTTGATCGCGGCGGGCAACAGCGGCGATCTTGCGCTCGCCGGGCCAGTCGCGGAGAAGCTGAAAAGCCCTTCGGCTCTGGTGCGGGCGATGGCGGTTTGGGCGCTCGGCCGGCTCGTTTCGTTGGATGATCTGGCTGAGTTCGAACGGCGTTACCTGCCCGGCGAGGCTGATGAAATGGTCGAAGCCGAGTGGGCGGCAGTAATGGGCGCGGCGCCCGCGCGAGCCATGACCGCGAGCGCGGTTGATTTGAAAGAAGGCCGGCCTTCATGAGGCTCTTCGCATTCGGTCTTGGCTATTGCGCGCGTCATTTCATCGCCCGCTCGGGAAGTTCGTTCGACGCCCGTGCTGGCACCGTGCGCGCGCCCGCCAAAGCCGAGGAGTTGGCGAGCGAAAATATCGAGACCTTCGTGTTCGGCCCCGAACATGAGGACGCGGCCATCGCGGAGCGGGTCGCCTCGGCCGATGTTATCCTCGTCTCGGTCCCGCCCGGCGTCTCGGCCGATCCCGTGCTTGCGCGGTTTGGCCACCGCATCGACCGTCTGCGCCGCCATCAGACCATCATCTATCTCTCGACCATCGGCGTCTATGGCGACGCGCGCGGCGAATGGGTCGATGAAAAAACGATTCCGGCGCCGTCCTCGGAGCGGGCGCTGGCGCGGCTTACAGTTGAGAAATCCTGGGCCGCGATCGGCAAGGAGAGCGATAAAAAGGTCTACATCTTGCGCCTAGCAGGTATTTATGGCCCCGGCCGCAGTGCGCTCGTCAATCTCAAGGCAGGCACCGCGAAGCGCGTAGTGAAACGCGGACAAGTTTTTAATCGCATCCACGTCGAGGACATTTGTCGCGCCATCGATGCGGCTATAGCCCACAAGGGTCCAGGCGATGTCTTCAACGTGAGCGACGACGCGCCGGCACCGCCGCAGGATGTCATCACATATGCGGCGATGCTGATGGGAATCGAGCCGCCGCCCGAACAGGACGTCGAAGCCGCCGGTCTGAGCCCTTTGGCGCGGAGTTTTTATGCCGAGAACAAACGGGCGTCCAACCGCAAGCTGAAAGACGAGCTCGGCGTAAAACTCGCCTTTCCAACCTATCGCGTCGGCCTCGAAGCGCTGTGGGAAGCAGGCGATGGCCGGTAGCGAGCGAAGTTCACCATGCACGCCGTGGCGTCCCGCGCGCCGCTGAATCATGCCTCACGCGCGGCGCCGTTCCCATCTTCGTATCCCGAGGGGCGGCCCCCGCCGCCCCTCGGCCCGTCGTCATTTATGAGAATGACCGTGGGCAGTCGTGCTATGTTTGTGAGCGAGCTCGCTATGTTCGAGAGCCGCGGTTGCGTGTTCCTTCGCCTCTTTGTGCTCGCCAAGATCGTGGTGATGGGCCGCCTGATGATGATGGTGTACGGCGGCGTGATGGTGAGCGGCCGCCTGGTGATGATGCTCACCCGCCGGATGCTTCGGTGACTGTGCCATTGTGGTGTTCCTCCTAAAGAGTGAATGGATCGAAAGGATATGGGGATTGGGCGCGAACGGCTGTAGGTTCGGAAACTACCTACAGCGAACATGGCGGTCGAGCTTTTCCCATTTTCTTGACGGTCATCGTCGTCCCCGGCTGCACCGTGCAGTGACTCTAGCACATCGAAATTTTCTTGTCCAAATATGGCGGAGAGCGGTAGTGGTCAGTTTAAATTAAAGCAAATGGCTGAACACAAAGAAGAGGAACGCCGACAGAGCGATCGCGCAAGGCAAGGTTAGCACCCAGGCCAGCGCAAGGCTGCGCAGGGTCGACATCTGTACGCCTGAGCCATTGGCCGCCATTGTGCCCGCGACACCCGAGGAAAGCACATGGGTCGTCGAGACAGGCAGGCCAAAACTGTCGGCGGCGCCGATCGTCGCCATCGCGACAATTTCGGCGGCGGCGCCCTGGCCATAAGTCATATGCTGTTTACCGATCTTTTCGCCGACGGTGACGACAATGCGCTTCCAGCCAATCATCGTTCCAAGCCCGAGCGCGAGCGCGACCGAAACCTTCACCCAGTTGGGAATGAACTTCGTGGCGCCGTCGAGATTCTTCTTGTAGGCGCCGAGCGTCGCTATATCCGCCTTCGAAAGATCGTTCTCCTTGTCTTTCAGCAGGAAACGAATCGCCTCGGAGGTGAGATACATATCGTTGCGGGTATTGCCGACGGCCGCGGCCGGGATCTTGGCGAGTGAACCATACGTTTGGATCTGATTTGCAATATCACGGATCAGCACGGCGAGAGAGGGGTAGGTTCCTTCGTTGATCTCACGCGTGGTCACGTAATTGGTGACGGCGGGGCGCGGATCGCCGAGCACATTATTAGCCCGCCGCCTTGGACTCAACGACCTTCGACGCCGCAAGCGACGATTGAACGAAGGAGGCGACTCGGCTCTCGGGCAGCGCCCGGTTCAGGGCATAGGCGGTCGGCACCGTGCCGATCAGGATGAGCATGATCAGCCCCATGCCCTTTTGTCCGTCGTTCGAACCATGCGCGAAGGAGACTCCAGCGGAAGTACAAATAAGCAGTCCGCGAATCCAGAGCGGGGGCGCGCCCGCTACCTTAGGCTCGGCGTATAGTTCGGGCTTCCTGATCAGGAACTTCATGATGAGAAGCAGAGCGGCGGCGCAGCAGAAACCAACGACCGGCGAGAGCAAAAGCGCATAGCCGATTTCGGTCGCCTTGCTCCAATCGACCCCCGATGTTCCGTCACGCCCGCGCATCAGCGCGTTGGCGATACCGACGCCGATGATTGAACCGATTAAGGTATGCGAACTCGACGCCGGCAGCCCAAGCCACCACGTGCCGAGATTCCAGATGATCGCGGCGATCAACATCGCGAAGACCATGGCGAACCCCGCCTCGGAACCAACCTGCATGATCAGTTCGACCGGCAGCAGCGAGACAATGCCAAAGGCGACAGCGCCGGTCGACAACAATACGCCGAGGAAATTGAAGCAACCCGACCACACCACGGCGACCGGCGGAGCCAGCGAGTGAGTGTAGATGACGGTTGCGACCGCATTGGCGGTATCGTGGAATCCGTTGACGAATTCAAAGCCAAGCGCGATCAGCAGGGCGACGCCGAGCAGAAGGAAAGGCAATATGCTGGTGACGGGTGTACCGGCCGCGATCAGATCCTCATAGATGCTATAGGGCGTAAAAAAGAGCCCGAGAGCCATGACGGCGAAGAAAATCAGGATAGTACTGATCCCCATCGGGTGATCGAGTTTTGGCCGGGCGATGTCGCTCGGCGCGGACACAATGCCGGTTGATGAAAGAGATGTCATGCGCGCCTCCCTAGCTTGCCAGCGTTGCCTAGGCTTGTTCCATGACGCTCGTATGACAAACCGGTGACAGAGTTTTCGGCTTGCGTCCCGGATTACCTGCGCACTAGGTTTGAAGGCAGCGTGTTGCAGTGCGCATGGGAACTTCGATTGCGGTCTTGCGCGAAAAAAGATGGATTTGACCGCCGCGCCGCCACCCCGTTCACTGCGGCTGGCGTCATTCAAACCCTGCGCGACCCGCTCGATCCCCGCTGCGCCGCCTCGCCCAGCGAAACCGCCACTTGTTTGCCGCGCGGGGTTCGGTAGCTTCCGCACGGCTGTGCCTTGACTTTATGGTGGGCACCCGCCCCAGCCGGCGCGCGCGCCGGCTGGGATAAGCGCTCAAAGAAACTCTCCGAGCAAGCGGTTCACCTCTTGAGGCGCGTCTTCTTGCGCCCAATGCGAGACACCAGGCAGCCGTTCGATGCGCAGATCGCGGACGTAGCGATCGGTGCCATCAAGGCATGGGAGACCCAGCGCTACGTCCTGTTCGCCCCAGATGACCAGCGTCGGCGTGTCTATCGGCGCCGCGAGATCGCGGGCGGCCATGATATCCAGCCCCGCCGCGCGATACCAGTTCAGCATCGCGGTCGCGGCGCCGGGCGCGCTCACATTGGCGCGGTAGATGTCGAGCACCTCCTCCGGAAAGGCTTCGGGGCGGCGCGCGCCGTGACGCAGCATGGAGGCGAGCAGGCCGCCGCCCGCCGCGGAGAGCGAAAACTCGGGCAGTACCGGCAGTTGAAAAAAACCGGCATACCAGGATTTGCGGCGCTGACTCCATGTCTTCAGTTCGCGGCGAAAGCATAAAGGATGCGGCACATTGACGATGACGAGCCGCGCCAGCGGCCTGATTCGGCGGATGGCGAAGATCCAAGCGAGGAGCGCACCCCAATCATGACCGATCAGCGTCACTGAGGCGGCCCCCGATGTGTCGATCAGCCCTGCGACGTCCCCCGTGAGCCGATCCAGCGAATAATCCCCGCGCCTTTGTGGACGGCTCGTGCCGCCATAGCCGCGTTGATTGACAGCCCACGCCCGGTAGCCGAACCCGGCAAGAAACGGGACCTGATTGTGCCAGCTCACCGCATGTTGAGGAAAGCCGTGCAGCAGCAGCGCCAGCCGGTCGCCATCGCCGGCCTCGAAAACCTCGAATTCGAGCCCATTGGCCGGAACCACGAGGCGGCGCGCTCCCAACAAGTGTTCCGGCGACGCACTCACGTTCAATCTCCCTGCACCAGGCAATGGCCGTCACTCGCGGCTGGCGTCATTCAAATCCCGTACGAGTACCGTCGTCAATGCCGCGCGGCGGAGCCCGCATGCCATGGACCATTGGAAGCCGCGCCTCCCACGACCGGGGGCATCCATCGCCGCAAAAGCCCTTGAAAGAAAAACGGCTATCTCCATATCCGGATCATTGGCGAACTACCGCGGGATGCCCATCGAGGATTCCGTCGCGAAGGCCGCAAGGCTTCGTGAAATGTGGCGCGATTGTTCTTTATTGCTGGGCCCCAGCTCGCTTTAAGCGCCAGCCGGCTTGCGTAAAGACGGAGTACGCGACGCGGGGGATGGTTCGCGGTGCGGCGGGTCTCCGGGAGACCGCCATTTGAGGAGATGCTTTGATGTTGAACACGAACAATCCTGAGACCCGGCCCTTGCTTACCGATGACCAGCTGGCAAGCCTCGGCGGTGGCCGTGTTGCCTATGTGAAGCCTATCCGTTCGGAGGAGGTGAGCCGGCTTTTCCCGGCGGCGCCCGCGATCCAGCCCGGCCTCCAGCTCTTCGCCCTGCTTGCCGCCGATGGCACGCCGATGATCGTCACCGATTCGCGCGATGCCGCGGTGGCCAACGCGATGAGCCAAGAACTCGAAATGGTAAGCTTGCATTGATCCTTGGCGGCGAGACGTGGCCGTCGGAGACTCGTTCCCGCTTGTCCGTGGCGGATCGATCAGATCGCGAAGTCGGCGCCCAAGTTTTTTTCGTCGCCAAGCTTCAGATCTTCCGCGCGGCGGCAAATATCGTCGATGGTGATGGTTTCAAGCTCCTCCAGAAAGGCCTTGCCCGCCGCTTCGACAATTGGCGCGACCAACTGCATGACAAGCCGGCAGTGCGGCGCCTCGCCGCCTCCGTTCTCGCTCGATACCGCGCGCAAAACCGAAGCCGCGGTGATCCGGCGGCGCTCCCGGGCCAATTCATAGCCGCCGCGCGGACCGCGCACACCTTTCAAAATATTGGCGTGAACAAGGGTTTGCAGCAAGCTCTCGAGGTGTCGCGGCGGCAGTTCGAGCCGTGCCGCCAGAGCCTTTGCGGCGATCGGGGTTGGGCGCGCATGGATCGCTACATCGACGACTGCGGCAAGAGCGAGATGGCCGCGCCGGGAAAGGAGGATCACCGGGAATCCTCCCGGCCGGCCGTTCGCCCGGTTGATCCAAACCCATCGCTGGCCCGCGACGTCGCGGTCAATTGCCCGGTTTCGACGAGCACCGCCCTTTCCAGTTGCGCGACAACGAGCTGGGCGATCCGCGCGCCCCTCACGATCTCGAAAGGTTCGTCGCCGAGATTGATCAACAGCACCCCGACCTCGCCTCGATAGTCGGAATCGATCGTTCCCGGCGCGTTCAAAACGGTAACGCCGTGGTCGCGCGCAAGCCCGGACCTTGGCCGCACCTGGGCTTCGTAATATTGCGGGATATCGAGCGCCACGCCGGTTTGAACCAGATACCTGGCGCCCGGTTCGAGCACGACTTTCGTGTCGTGCGGCAGGGCGGCGAAAAGATCGAGTCCCGCGGCTCCCGAGGTCTGATAGTCGGGCAAGGGCAAGCCTTCGCCATGCGGCAAACGTTTCAATCCGACCCTGACGGTTGCCGCTTTCATCGGCCGGTTTCCGCAAGCATTGTGCCCAGCCGGGCAACGAGGCGGCGCGCCACCTCCTGTTTGGTCATCCAGGGCCAGGACTCCTTGCCTTTTTTGGTCAAAATCAACACCTTGTTGTTCTCGCCTCCTAAGATGCCGGAAGCTCTGCTCACATCATTGGCGACAATCATGTCGCAGTTTTTGACCATGAGTTTGGCTTGCGCGTTCTCGATGAGCTGTTCGCTTTCGGCCGCGAAGCCAACGACCAGGGCCGGGCGGTCCTTGGAACGCCGCCCCATCGCCGCTAGAATATCCGGATTTTCGACGAGCGTCAGACAAAGCGGCTGTTTTGGGTCTTTCTTGATCTTCTCGGGTGCGGTCTCGGCCGCCCGCCAATCGGCGACCGCCGCGACGCCAATAAAAATATCCACTGGCAGCGCGGCCTCGACTTGTCTCAACATTTCCCGCGCGGTCTTGACATGAATGGTCCTGCCGCCCAATGGATCGGCGAGCGCCACGGGCCCCGACACAAGCACGACATCGGCGCCGACGGCGGCGGCGGCGGCGGCAATCGCGTGGCCCTGCTTGCCCGACGAACGATTGGCGATATAGCGCACCGGATCGATTGCCTCTTGCGTCGGCCCCGAGGTCACCAGCACGCGCCGCCCGGCGAGCACGCCCGCTTCCTCTTGTTTGTGGGATAGGTGCGCTGGCAACGGGATGCGCGTGCCGCTCGCCAAAACTTGCTCGATCGCCGCAAGGATCGCGAGCGGCTCGCTCATCCGGCCGGGACCATATTCGCCACATGCCATATCGCCCTCCTCGGGGCCCACAAAAACCACCCCATCCTTCTGCAAGATCGCGGCGTTGCGTTGGATCGCCGGATGCAGCCACATGCGCAAATTCATCGCGGGCGCGACGAGGATTTTTTTGTCGGTGGCGAGAAGCAGGGTCGAGGCGAGATCGCCCGCCAAACCATGCGCCATCTTGGCGAGAATATCTGCCGTCGCGGGGACGACGACGAGAAGATCGGCGTCGCGGGAAAGTTCGATATGGCCCATGCTAGAGTCTTCGGTCAGCGCGAAAAGATCGTCGAAAACCCTGCTTTCGGTCAAGCTTTCGACGGAGAGTTTTGTGAGAAACTGTTGTGCCGCCTCGGTCATCACCGCCCGCACAAAAAACCCACGTTCGCGCAGGCGGCGGATAAGTTCGAGCGTTTTATACGCCGCGATGCCGCCGCAGATGATGAGGAGAATGCGTTGTTCCGGAGAAGCGGTCATGACCCTCGGGCCTCGAATGTTGGAGAGTGCTACCGCCGGTCGGCCTCATTTGAAAGGGCTTTGCCATTTGAGCGTCCGAAAAGGCAGGGATTGCGGTTTCACGGCCTTGTCTCAGCTGACTCGGAGCGGATTAGCTGCCGCAAATGTCTTACCGATCATGCTTTTTGTTGCACCTGATTTCTGCACGGAGAAACATCAGTATTTTCAACCGGGGGACTTCCGAGCAAGATCTTGATTTATGCTCCACGGTACTTGATTACGTCAGATCGGAGATAACCTGTCATATGGAAAATCGAAGGGTGCAGTTAAGGGGTTGCAGCGGTACAGGAAGTTTAGCGTCAGGAAAGTCGTTTCACGCTTGGCACGCGAGGCTTGTCTTTGCCGCGACTGAGGCCGAGGCTCAAACCCGAGGGTAACTGCTCGACAGCAATAAGGATATTGTTGTCGGTGACGAATCTCCCGTCGTAAAGCTCTGCGTAGGAGGGAAACCATTTATCGTCTTGCGGATGAAACTCGTACAGAATCAGCTTTGGAGTGTTGCCTATGCTTTTCATATTTGCCGCTAACTGCTCCGCCTGTGCGACTGCAACCGGCAGAGCATCATGCGCCGCATAGTGGCGTTTCACGTCCGTCCCCCGAAAAATGAAGGAGAATTGGCATTCATCGTGATACGATTGTATTTCCACGACGGGGTTGTGCCGCTCGGCAAGTTTCTCAAAAAGGGTACGCAACCAACGGTGGATTCCAGCGTATGCGTCCTTGCCAGCCTCGGTCGCAATGGTTGTGATGAAGGGATTCCAGACAAGGGCCATGAAGAGCAGACCCACGCGGATCAATTCCTGTAGCGGTTCCGCCGCATTGTGAGACAACTCTATCCGCTCAACGCGTAATGGCGCGGTGCTGAGCACATCTTCGAGCCATGCGGATTCGACTTCTCTCGGATCGCTCGCGAAATTGATCCAACAAGCGTCCGTGAGCGCAGGAAGCAATGACGGAGACGATACGACCGTCGCCGGGTCGAACCCGAGATCGCGGAAACTGAGCCGGTTGCCACCTGCATAATATCCGAGGATCGCAGCTACGAACTTCGTGCCGCCCGGACTGGTGAAGACCGCAGCCCTGAGAACTTTGCCGAGCGGAACTCCCGGATCATGTCCTTTAAGAAATGCGAACCCGTTCGTGTTGATATCCGCAGCAAGGGCTAGTGGATCAACTGGAACGAGTTGCTGCCCATCCGGTGCAGTTGCGTCCGACCATACCACGGAACTCACGATTTTGCCGAACACACTGTTGCCGGAATAAACCGCCGTTATTTAGTCAACCCATGCGACGGCTTCCGCGTTGTCTGCGATAAGATCGGACATAAAATTGTTTCTCCTTTCGCGGCCTGTAGCGGCATTCTTGATTTCTGTACCGTTCCTGTTGCCCCCGAAGCGACATGCTATCGTACGCGCTCCAGCGTGGGGGCCTGCCGCAATGCCCGAGAAGCTTATGATATTTCCTGAAAACTTCGATCTCTTACACAAGGGTGAGGAATTCATCCGATCCAAAAGCAAGGAAGCCGTTCAAAAATCTGATGCTGCTCCACCATCTCAACATGGTAGCGCACTCGATGAATCTTATCGATCATTTTGCGCGCGCGTACCCGCACCAAAGTGACAATCAACTGGTCGTTCAGCTTCTAGGCATCCGTCTCTTCAACAGTATGGCAGGCGCGGTTCAAGATTTGATGGCAGGCTATTATCAGAATGCGGTTATGCAACTGCGTGAACATTTTAGAGGTGAGCTTCCTTCTCGATTATTTTTATTCGGACAAGACCTTAATTGCTGCATGGAAGGGGTGCTCGGAGAGCGACAGAAACAATCAGTTTAGCGCCTTTAAGGTGCGTACAACCCTTGATGAGCGCGACGGTTTCACCGAAAAAAAACGCATGGAACACTACCAACTTCTATGCAGTCTTGGCGCACACGCATCGTTCCAAGGATTTGAACTTCTCCGGCCAATCGCCGGAGGAGATGCACGTTGCGGCCCTTATTTTGCCGACCGCGCACTTGATGCGACTCTATCCGAGCTGGCGAAGGTCGGGGTTGGCGCTGCCGGTAACTTCACGATGTTTTTCGATCCGCGCGGCGTGCCTGACCTCGAGACGAAGCTTCATTTTATGGAGGCTCAGTCGGCATGGTTCGAGAAATTTTTCGGGCGACCCCTCGATGTGGGACAGATTGGGAAAATGCGCGAGCTGCTCGGCCTTGCTGCCTCTACTTCCCGTTGATGTTATGTTTTGGTTTTTCGCGGGCGATGATCCTCGACTCTTGTTTCTTTGCCTCAGCGACCTCGTTTAGCGACGCCTGTGTAATTGTTGTTACCGCCAGCAGTCTTGATCTTGTAAATGACAGGCAGATCAGTCGGCAGCTTGGCAATTCCAGTTGCATTGAACGGAACAGTCTTCTTTCCCATTGTTCAGTCCCCAAAGTCCACATCTAGCCCATCAACCGGGCGCTACGTCCAAAATTGTGGATGCGGCGGTGGAGCTTCAAGCCCCTGCCCGCTCCACTTGTTTTGCGGCATGACCTTATCCAAAAAGTCTGCAATTCTTTTCGGATGCCCCGCGCTAGCTCCCCTCCACGCTTTTGGCGGCTTCATCGAGGAGGTTCGCGATTTTTACAACCTGCTCGGCTCCGAGCGGGCCTTGCGCAAGGCGCAGCAGCAAGGCGAGTTTAAGAATCTCCATCGCGCGAACGATTTGCGGCGCCAAGCCGCCGCCATTGCGGGCGTTGATCGCCGTGGCTACTACTTTCTTCGAGATAGCCGGTCAGCGCAACCATGAGACAAGGTTTCCTGGCTAAATCAAGTAGGGCAGACTGCATATGTCCGGCGCCCTCACTCCTCCATCTTCAACGCCGCGATAAAAGCTGCCTGCGGAATCTCGACCTTGCCGAATTGCCGCATCTTCTTCTTGCCCGCCTTTTGCTTTTCCAACAGCTTGCGCTTGCGGGTAACGTCGCCGCCATAGCATTTCGCGGTCACATCCTTGCGCAGGGCGCGCACCGTCTCCCGGGCGATGATTTTTCCGCCAATCGCGGCCTGGATCGGAATTTGAAACATATGCGGCGGGATCAGCTCCTTAAGCTTTTCAACCATGGCACGGCCCCGCAGTTCCGCGCGGTCGCGATGGACTAGCATGGAGAGCGCATCGACCGGCTCGGCGTTGACGAGAATCGACATCTTCACGAGATCGCCTGGGCGATAATCCGTGAGCGCATAATCGAAACTCGCGTAGCCTTTCGAGATCGATTTCAACCTGTCGTAGAAATCGAACACGACTTCGTTGAGCGGCAAATCATAGGTCGCCATCGCGCGGCTCCCGGCATAGCTCAAATCGGCCTGCACGCCGCGCCGCTCCTGGGAGAGCTTCAATACCGCGCCGAGATAATCGTCTGGCGTCAGGATCGTCGCGCGGATCCAGGGCTCCTCGATCGTCTCGATCTTTGCCGGATCCGGCATATCGGCAGGATTATGCAATTCAAGCGCATCCCCGCCGCGCTGGACAACCTTGTAGATCACCGAAGGCGCGGTCGCGATGAGATCGAGGTTGAACTCGCGCTGCAGCCGCTCCTGAATGATTTCGAGATGCAACAGACCCAGAAATCCGCAACGGAAACCGAATCCGAGAGCCGCCGAACTCTCCATCTCGTAGGAAAAGCTCGCGTCGTTAAGACGAAGCCGTCCCATTGCCGCGCGAAGATCGCCGAAATTCGCCGCATCGGCCGGAAACAGCCCGCAGAAAACCACGGGCTGCGCCGGCTTAAAGCCGGGCAGCGCTTCGGCGCAAGGGTGGCGTGCATCAGTGATCGTGTCGCCGACTCGAGTGTCGGCGACCTCCTTGATCTGCGCGGTGACGAAACCGACTTCGCCTGGCAAAAGCTCTGCCACATCCTGCATTTTTGGCCGGAACACCCCAATCTTGTCGATCTCGTAATGGGCATTCGTTCCCATCATTTTGATTTTCTGATATTTCTTGAGCGTCCCGTCGATGATGCGCAAAAGCACGACGACGCCGAGATAGGCGTCATACCAGGAATCGACCAACAGCGCCTTCAAGGGCGCGGTGTCGTCCCCGTTCGGCGGCGGCAGGCGGGTGACGATCGCCTCCAAAACCTGATCGATGCCCTGCCCGGTCTTTGCCGAAATGAGCACGGCCTGCGAAGCATCGAGCCCAATCACATCCTCGATCTGCCGCTTGATGCGCTCGGGCTCGGCGGCGGGAAGATCGATCTTGTTCAACACCGGCACGATTTCATGGCCGGCATCGAGCGCGTGATAGACGTTGGCGAGCGTCTGCGCCTCGACGCCCTGGCTCGCGTCCACCACCAGCAGCGAGCCTTCGCAGGCGGCAAGCGATCGCGACACTTCATAGGCGAAATCGACGTGGCCCGGCGTGTCCATCAAATTCAAAATATAAGTCTTACTGTCGTGCGCCGTATATTCCAGGCGCACCGTCTGCGCCTTAATGGTAATGCCGCGCTCGCGCTCGATATCCATCGAATCCAGCACCTGCTCGACCATATCCCGCTCGGAGATTGCGCCGGTGGCCTGGATTAGCCGGTCGGCGAGTGTGGACTTGCCATGGTCGATATGGGCGACAATGGCAAAATTGCGGATGTTTTCAAGCGCGTGAGTCGCCATGGCGCCGGGATAGCAGGCAAGCGCCGCGAAGGGAACCCTTCGCCGCGGCCCTGATTATTTGAAAGAGAGTTGCGTTTGGTCCATGTCTTGGGATGAAATAACGCCAGTTGATCCCTCCTTCAAGGCAATCATCTGCCGTGAGCCAGGGCTCCGACGAAGTGAGTGAGCCCGAGACGCCCGATGACGCATGTTGCAACGCTTGTCTGCGATCCGGCATTTCCGGTTTTGACCAGAGATATGCTCCGGCGGGCAGCCGAAGCGTTAAGACGGCCGGGGCCGTTGAACTGGCTCGATCCTTGTGTTGCCGCCGACATTGGCTTCGAGCCAGGACTCGCCGCCGGCGCAAGTGCCGTCGCGGATAGGGTGCGCTCCGCTCTCGATAACGCCGCCGTCGATGTTATCGTGCAAAGGGCGCAAGGGCGGCGCAAGAAGCTCTTGCTGGCCGACATGGATTCGACCATGATCGGCCAGGAATGTATCGACGAACTCGCCGCTGAAATCGGCAAGCGGGCCCAAGTCGCCGCGATCACCGGACGCGCGATGCGCGGCGAAATCGCCTTCGAACCGGCGTTGCGGGAGCGTGTGGCTCTTCTTAAGGGCCTCGACCGCGCCACCATCTTGGACGTGATTGCCAACAGAATTACCTTGACGCCGGGTGGACGTGTGCTGGTTCAAACCATGCGGGCCAATGGCGCGCATACCGTGCTCGTTTCGGGCGGGTTCTCGGTCTTTACATCGGTCATCGCGGAAAGGATTGGCTTTCACGAACATCAGGCAAACGAGTTTCTTTTCGGCGAGGACGGCAGGCTTAGCGGGCTTGTCGCGACGCCCGTCCTCGGCAAGGACGCCAAGCTCGCGGCGCTCACGCATTTGCGCGAAAAACATGGCCTTTCCGTCGCCGAGACTCTTGCGGTTGGCGACGGCGCCAACGATCTCTCGATGCTCGAAGCCGCGGGGCTCGGCGTTGCCTTTCACGCCAAACCCAAGGTCGCGAGCGCCGCCCATGCGCGGATCGATCACGGCGATCTGACCGCGCTGCTTTATGTGCAGGGTTATCGGCGCGAGGAAATTGTTGCCGATCCGCCCCGGCAATCGGGCGGCGTGAAACCGCCGCCGCCATAAAGGTAGAAAGCCATGCGCAGCGTCGATTTGAATTGCGATTGCGGCGAAGGTTTTGGCGCCTACCAGATCGGCGACGACCCCGCCATGCTCGATATTGTCACGAGCGTCAATGTCGCCTGCGGCTTTCATGCCGGCGATCCCGAGATCATGGCGCAAACTTTTAGGGGCGCGAAGGCCAAGGGAGTCGCGATCGGAGCGCATCCTGGATTTCCTGATCTCTGGGGGTTCGGCCGCCGCGGATTGCCGTTCACGACCGGAGAAATCGAGCGGCTCGTCGCCTATCAGATCGGCGCCGCGAACGCACTTGCCACCTACGCGGGGGCAAGGCTTGGCCATGTGAAGATCCATGGCGCCCTGAGCAATATCGCGGCGGAGGACGAAACGATCGCGCGGGCAATCGCGCGGGCAGTGAAGGCTGTTGGGCCAAACCTCGCCTTTCTCGCTCCCGCCGGAACGAAGTTGGAAACGGCGGGCCTTGCGCAAGGACTTGCGGTCGCCCGCGAAATTTTTGCCGATCGCGCCTATACTGATGCGGGTCGTCTTGTCGAAAGGTCCACCCCCGGCGCCGTGCTGCACGAAGCCGGGGATGCCGCCGAGCGCGTCCTCGCCATGGTATCGGAAGGAGCAATCATCACGGTCTCCGGCAAGCGCTTGGCCGTCTGCATCGACAGCATTTGTGTCCATGGCGATAGCCCGAATGCGGTGGCAACGGCGAAGGCGGTGCGCGCGCGCCTTGAGCAAGCCGGGATTGCGCTCGCGTCCTTCGCGGCGGTTTGAAACGCCGCGACGCCGGCAAGCCGGCGCGCGAGATTGCCCGTCCCGCACGGTTCGATTTCGAAGTTTTGCTAAAGCGGGGGCAAGTGGTATGATAAAAGTGTACTTCGCAGGGAGTTGAATGGTTCGAGAACAACAATCATGAATTCGTTTGGAGAGGCCGATGGAATTCACACGCTCAGAACGTATCTATTTAAAATTACATCCAGAACTTAATGAAAAGTGGGTTCAAGACCTTATTGTATCCGATCCATCCATTCTCGGTCTGGGTGAATTAGTTCTTCGGGACAAGGAACGCATTCAGCCCCGCGCTGGTAGGCTTGATCTTCTTCTCCAGGACCCCGAGACGAAACGTCGTTATGAGGTAGAAATTCAGCTAGGGCCGACCGACGAGGCTCATATCATCCGTACTATCGAGTATTGGGACATCGAGAGGAAGCGTTACCCGCAATATGAACATTGCGCTGTTATCATTGCTGAAGACATCATCAGCCGATTCTTAAACGTTGTCGCCTTGTTCAATGGAAGCATTCCGCTTATTGCCCTCCAGATGCAGGCCTTGAAGGTCGGCAACCACACAACCTTGGTTTTCACGAAAGTGATGGACGAGTTATCGCGTGGCGTGGTCGACGAAGATGAGGATGCCGAGGCTGTTCCGACAGACCGGGCGTACTGGGAAAAACGCGGCACAAAAACCACTGTTCAGCTTGCCGATGAGTTGCTTGCGATTACTCGTGAAATCGATCCATCGTTAGAGCTTAAATAGAACAAATTCTACATTGGTCTTTCGAAAGGAGGGCAGCCATTTAATTTCGCGATTTTTCGTCCAAGGAAAAGCTCGAGCATTTTCGAAGTGAAGTTGCCGCGGGCGGAGGAAATTGACACCAAGATCGATCAAGCCGGAATCGAAGCTCTCGAATATGCAACAAGATGGGGACAATACCGACTATCCCTACGCAAAAATGATATTGTCAAAAGCCGCGAGCTTTTGAAAGAATTGATGCAAACGGCATATCAGAATCAGTCGGCGTAATGGCACGGTGATTGTCTGTTAAGAATTTCTCCACACCCGAATTGACGGTTATCAAAAACGCGCCGTCTAAAGCAAAAACCCTATCGCAATATTGTGCTTGATCCAAATCCCTGCGTCGCACTTCCCCGCACTTTGCAAAAGTGCGTTTGCGCAGACGGTCAATCGGACCAAAATGTTTCACGCGAAACGTTTCGGTCCGATGCGCCGGAAAAAACGGACGGCGCGGGCGCTCTCGCGTGAGAGGCGCATTAAAGAGGCTCCGTCATGTTGCCCAAGCCACGCTATCTGCCCGCCGGAGAGTCGGCGCTCGTTGTCGAATTCGGCGACACCGTCGATCCCAAGATCCATGACCAGGTTTTGGCGCTCGACGCGGCCCTTCAACATGCGAAATGGGAAGGCGTGAGCGAGACCGTGCCGACCTGTCGTTCGCTGATGATTCATTTCGATCCGCGCCGTTTGACGACGGAGGCGCTCGCCGATGCCCTCGCGGGGCTCGATTACGCGGCGGCCCCGCCGCTGAGGCGGCAACAACGCTGGCACATCCCAGCCTGCTACGACGCGCCGCACGGTGAGGACATCGCCGAGGTCGAAACACTTCTCGGGCTGCCCCGCGCGCGCATCATCGATCTGCACGAAGGCGCGCGCTACCGTGTCTATATGTATGGCTTCGCGCCCGGGTTCACGTTCCTTGGCGGGCTTTCGCCAGAACTCATGATCCCGCGCCGCGCCGCGCCACGGGCCCCGGTGCCGCCCGGATCCTTGCTGATCGCGGGCGGCCAGGCGCTGATCGCCAGCTGCGCCATGCCGACCGGCTGGTACGGGATCGGCCGCACGCCGGTCAAGATGTTCGACCCCCGTCGCGAGCGAGTTTTTCTCGCCGGCATCGGCGACGAGCTTTGCTTCGAGCGGATCGATTTCGCCGCCTTCGATGCCATGAGCACGGCGGCGGAAGCCGGAGAGTTTTGCGCACGCCACGAATATTTGGGTGAAACCTGAGATGGGCGGCGGCCTGCGCGTGCTGCGCGCCGGTCCGGGTGCGACCATTCAGGACGACGGGCGCCACGGCTATCTGCGCTATGGCGTGACCCCGGCAGGACCCATGGACTGGGTTGCGTTCCGGACCGCGAATGTAGCTCTCGGCAATAACGATCGCGCGGCGGCCATCGAAGTCCCGGTTGCCGGCATTGAGGCAATCTGCGACGGCGCGCCGCTCGCGGTTGCCTTTGCGGGCGGGGCATTTGTCTGGCGGCACGATGGCGAGCGGCTGCCAATCGCGGCGCGCCTTCTGTTGCAGCCTGGCGAGGTCCTGGCGGCGCGGGCTGGCGATTCCGGCGCCTTCGCTTATCTCGCCGTCGAAGGCGGCTTCGAGACGCCAGCTACGATGGGCAGCCGGGCAACCCATATGCGCTCGGCAATGGGCGGGATAGAGGGGCGGATGCTGCGAGCAGGCGATGTCTTGCCCGCCGCGTCGACAAGGAGGCTGGGTGGCGCAAGCTACGAAGCAATCATTGACGCGCCATGGCTTACCCCCGCGCTTGATCCGTTCCGTGTCGTGCTTGGCCCGCAAGACGATTATTTCGCCGCGGAGACTCTAAGGGAATTTTTCGCCGGAACGTTCACGCTGACGCCGGCCGCCGACCGCATGGCCTATCGGCTCGATGGGCCGGACATCGCGCACGCGGGGGGATATGATATCGTGTCCGACGGAACCGCACTCGGCGCGATCCAAATCGCCGGCGACAAGAACCCGCTTATTCTCATGGCGGATCGCCAGCCGACCGGCGGCTATCCAAAGCTTGGTCATGTCGCACGCGCTGACATCGGCAGGCTCGCGCAGATGCGTCCGGGCGAGACCTGTTGCTTTCGCGCGGCGAGCGTCGCCGAGGCGCGGGCGGCGCTTTTCGCGCGCGAGGATGAGATTGCGACGACGGTTGCCCGCCTGGTTCCGCTGCGCCGGGCGCTCACCTCCGAAAAGCTGTTTGAGGCCAATCTGATCGGCGGTGTCGTCGATCCATTGGGAGGCGAGTAGACCGGGGCCTAGTCTTAAGTGCCGGTTCCAAATTCCTCGCCTTCATCCTTGTAACTTGGGTGGCGCGGTTGGTGCTTTGGCTTCGCCAGCGGGGGCGGGCGGGAGACCGACTAAAAGCCCGTAGCGCAGCTTGGTTCCACGTCCGCCGCCTGAGCGAAGCGCATCAAATGCCCTTGATGCGCGAAGAGGTGCTGAAGGGCCATCGAACCCGTACTGTCGCTTGGGCCGCCGAACCCGACATTTGGCGCGCCCGCTTATGCAAGGAAAGGGGGAAGTTGGACGCCACCGTCGTAGGGATCGATGTTTCGAAGGACAACTTTCCGCCCGACGGGGGCACCAGGCGTGCTCCGCTCGACATCGCGGTTGTGCCGCGCAAAGACGTGTACAGCCCGAGCCGGGATGCGGCGGGACTGACGCATTGATCGCCCGCCTTGTGCCGTTGGCGCCCAAGGCGGTTGCTGTCGAAGCCACCGGGGCGACTTCGAGACGGTGGTGGCGGCAAGCCTCGCCGCGGGGTCGAGGACTTTGTTGGGGCCCCCGGCGTGAAGCCGCCCATGTTGTTGGCATCGAGCAAAAACAATTTCCCGTCCTTGCCCCCGCCACGGCGAGAGACACAATGTTTCCGCTCTGCGGCGGTAACAAGAGCACTCCTCCGGGTCCACAATCCCCATGATCTGCATTGGATGATTGGCCCTGGCGCGCGGCTTGAGACAGGTCACCCCCATCCGGGCAAAAAAGCGCCCGCCGGGAGTAGTCGGCAGGCGCTTCCAGCTAGTAATCAAAGCCCAGCCGGTGCAATTGAAATAGTGAGCATTCACAACTGAATCGTGAAAATCATATAGCTTTAAACAGTTATCAAGAATTATTTGTACATCGCCCCGATGTCAAAATACCCTCACATTCGGCCTTCGCTCAAGTGGTTTTGTCCGATCGATGCTCAGCCACATAGCAGCCCGCACAGCATCTATTGGCGACGTGATAGGCGGAATATGGAGAACGGCAAAGAACCGGCGCTTTTCGCTTCCCTCGATAGATGATGACCACGCATAGCGCGCGTGGCCTTGGGATGGCTTGCGAGGTCGAAGATGTGCACGACGCCTTCCCAGACGGTTTGGCCGCTAAAGGTTTCTTGAACTGGAACGGATTGGACCATCGTCGCCGCGCCGCCATGCTGAGATTCAATTGCCCGCTTCAATTGATCGGTCTCTCTTTCGATCGTATTGACCACGTTTTTACGGCCATAGAGGCTAGCGTCTTCTGGCGTTCGACAATTTCTGCTATTGTCCATTCGGAAGCATCGGCGATTTGCTTAGTTGGAACATAGGGCAAAAATGGTTTCTTCGTATGGAAATCAGCACTTTTTCCTGTGATATGAATTGTCGCTTGCCCGCATCAAACATCCCAGCGATTGTCAATCTGTCGCCACAACAAAAGCAGGGCAAAAGACTGAATCGTTAACAAGCGAGCAACGCAGTCCATCAAGGCAGGCTTAACTGAAGCCTTCAGGCGTTTGCACTTGAGAGGTAGCGTGGACTATTCGCTCTTGAGATGTTGAAGACCTTGTGGCGGACTATGCGAGGTTCAAGGGGGAGAAGTCCTTTCTCGTTCGACAAGGGAATCTTCTTCCCCTAACAGTGCATTCCCCGGCAATATGCCCTGCTTCCGCCAAACACAGCAGAGTCGGCCAACGCCCGGCATCCCCCTGTTTCGTAGCCGCCCTGTCGGATTTGTGAACCGGAAAATGTTTTCGTTCCGTTCCAATCTTGCCTTGTTCATGGCATAAGCAGCCGCCACCTCGAATCACCTCGAATCACAAGGAGAGGCGGGCGCATGGCAAGGTATGGCGATCTTTTCGGCAATGCGGCGCGCAAGGAGCTGCCCGCTCGACCCGGCCGGCAAGCCGGGGCGTCGCAAAAAGACGAGCCGCCAAACCACGAAACGCCCGGCGAGCTTAGCTATAACGCCGCCTCGATCGAGGTGCTGGAGGGGCTGGAGCCGGTGCGGCGGCGGCCGGGCATGTATATCGGCGGCACCCATGAGGCCGCACTCCACCATCTTTTCGCGGAAGTCCTCGACAACGCGATGGATGAGGCGGTCGCCGGCCACGCCAGCTTCATCGATGTCCGCTTTGAGGCGTCTGGCTTTCTTTGCGTCTGCGACAATGGGCGCGGCATTCCGATCGATCCGCATCCGAAATTTCCCAAGAAATCGGCGCTCGAAGTCATCATGACCACCCTCCACGCGGGCGGCAAATTCGATCAAAAAACCTACCAGACGTCCGGCGGCCTGCATGGTGTCGGCATTTCGGTCGTCAACGCCTTGTCGGAATGCCTCGAAGTGGAAGTCGCGCGGGGCCAGACGCTCTACCGGCAGATCTTCGAGCGGGGCCATCCCAAGACGCCCCTAGAAAAGCTCGGCAAGGTGCAAAACCGGCGTGGCACGAGCGTGCGGTTCAAGCCCGACGAAAGGATTTTCGGCACGAGCGCGAATTTCAAGCCGGAGCGCTTGTTCAAAATGGCCCGTGCGAAAGCCTATCTCTTCGGCGGGGTCGAGATCCGCTGGCATTGCGCGCCGGAATGGATTGATCCTAATGGCGGGATTCCGCAAGACGCGGTGTTCCGCTTTCCCGGCGGCCTCAAGGACTTCCTTCTCCAGGATATCGAAGGCAAGGACCTCGTCACCGACCAGATTTTCGCGGGCAAGGTTGAAAAACCAGGCGGCCACGGATCGCTCGAATGGGCGATGGCCTGGCTCGCCTTCGACGACGGCTTCGTGCATTCCTATTGCAACACCATTCCCACCCCTGACGGCGGCACTCATGAATCCGGCCTTCGCGCCGCGCTGGCGCGCGGCCTTAAGGATCACGCCGAGCGGATCGGCCTGGCCAAGAAGGCGGCCGCAGTGACCGGCGACGACGTCATGGCGTCCTGCGCCGCGATGGTTTCCGTCTTCCTTCGCGAGCCGGAGTTTCAGGGCCAAAACAAGGGGCGGCTTTTGACCATTGAAGCAGCAAAGATCGTCGAAGGAACTTTGCGCGATGCCTTCGATCATTGGCTCGCGGCCTCCCCTTCGCACGCCGCGAAGCTCCTCGACTGGACAATCGAGCGCGCCGAGGAAAGACTGCGCCGGCGGGTTGAGAAAGATGTTGCGCGCAAGGCCGCGACGCGCAAGCTCAGGCTTCCGGGAAAACTCGCAGATTGTGCAAATAGTTCAGCGCAAGGATCGGAACTCTTTCTCGTCGAAGGCGATTCCGCCGGCGGCTCCGCCAAGCAGGCGCGCGATCGCGCGAACCAGGCGGTACTGCCATTGCGCGGCAAAATCCTGAACGTCGCCAGCGCCACGCGCGACAAGCTCGCGGGCAATCAGCAGCTCAACGATCTTGTCCAGGCGCTCGGGTGCGGCACCGGAGCGCATTATAAGGAACAAGACCTTCGTTACGAAAAGATCATCATCATGACCGACGCCGATGTCGATGGCGCCCATATCGCTTCCCTGCTCATCACCTTTTTTTTTCGCGAGATGCCGAAACTCGTCGAGGCCGGACACCTATATCTGGCGGTTCCGCCGCTCTACCGGCTAATCCAGGGCGCTCGCCAAGTCTATGCCCGCGACGATGCGCATCGCGATCACTTGATCGCCAACACGCTCACCGGCAAGGCCAGGATAGAAATTAGCCGCTTTAAAGGGTTAGGAGAAATGCTCCCGGCACAACTTAAAGAAACGACGATGGATCCAAAAAGGCGCGGCCTGCTCCGCGTCGTCGTTCTTGCCGAAGACCGGGAGGGCACGGCGAACTCGGTCGAGCGTTTGATGGGCAACAGGCCGGAGGCGCGCTTCGCTTTCATCCAGGAGCGCGCGGCTTTCGCCACCGCCGCCGAACTGGTCGTGGTTTGATATACGCGCTTGAGAAGTCCGGTCAGGGAATTGAAGTTGGCGCGGAGAAAGACGCGAAGGTGGCCGGCGGCAAATGGCGTTTCGAGGAGGCCACTCCTATAACCATTTGCTCGCCGGCCAACCCTACGGACCCAGGAGATGCGGCGGACCCGAGCACTCCGCAGGGTATCTTAAGTTCCTCGCCGGATACGCATCAGGATACGCACGGCCGCGGGCGGGCTTTCTTTAAGGGAGCCTGCTTCGCGCCGCCAGATATAATCATGCCCAGCGCCACTAGTTAACCCGCGAACGCGGCAAATTGCAATCGGCTTCTTGACCTCCGGCGCCTAATTTTTCATTAACGCCGGTTGACGCTCATTGCAGCGCCATGACGGCTGCGGCGAGGTTGATCATGGCGGCAAAACACCCGGCTCCAATGGCTTTCGCTAAGACGACGCCCGCGATACCGGGAAATCGCCTGGGCTGTCGTCTTGTGATCCGCTATGGGCGGTGGCTATGGCGAGGCATGCCGAAACCGCCGCATCCCCGCGGAAACTAGGAAGCACGCGGGAAGCAGGGACGATCGCCCGCGCCGTAACCATGAAAGCGCTCGCCCCGTATGCGCAACGGTCACCCCAATGCGCCAATCTTTCCGCCACGCGATCGCGCGCACATCCTATTTGATGGCCGCATCGTATCGTTCCGCGACATAGTCCCAATTCACGAGATTGTCGACAAAGGCCTTGAGATAATCTGGCCGGCGATTGCGGTAATCGATGTAATAGGTGTGCTCCCAGACATCGACCGTCAAAATCGGTACTGCCCCTTGGAGCAGCGGATTTTCGGCATTTCCCGTCTTCGCGACGGCAATCTTGCCATCCTTGACCATAAGCCAAGCCCAACCCGACCCGAATTGCGTCGTGCCGGCCTGGACCAGCTCCTGCTTGACCTTTTCGACCGACCCAAAAGCCGCGATCAGCGCTTTTTCGAGAGCGCCGGGAACTTTGCCGCCGCCATTAGGCTTGATCGATTTCCAATATTCCGAATGGTTATAATGCTGCGCTGCATTATTGAACAGCGGCACATTTTTCCCGTAGGTTTCCTTGACGATTTTTTCCAAGGACTTGCTTTCAAGGCCGCTGTCCTTCAAGAGATTATTGGCGTTCGTCACATAGGCCGCGTGATGCTTGTCGTGATGAAATTCTAGCGTCTCCCTGGAAAGGTAGGGCTGGAGCGCCTCGTAGGGGTAGGGAAGATCGGGCAGGGTAAAGGACATGTGGGGCTCCTTGGTTTTTTGGCCGCCGGGCGAAGCTTTTGCATCGCGGCCACGGAGCCTCATAAGTAAACGGCCTTATCTGGCGCGGCAAGCGGTTCGCCCCGGGCCGAAAGTCCGCCGGAATTTCGTCGTGTTTCGCCCCCCGGCCGGGCGGCGGCGGAACGGGGATGATATAAGGGGCCGCGAACCGGACGATCGGTTTTTGGGTGGGGGATTTCGGAAGGAGCCGGTTCGTGTTCGAGGGCCGAAGGTGGAAAAAATGAGCTATTTCGTTCTTGCTCTGGGAGCTCTTCTCTCGTTGTGCGGTGCCTTCGCGATCTTCGCGGGCTATGGAATCATCCAGGTCGAGCGCGGTTGGGCCGGTGTCATCGCCGGTGCAACGGCGCTGTCCGGCGGGATCGTCACAATTGCGCTCGGGTTTATTTTGCACAGTCTTTCCGGCTTGCATGCTCTCCACAAAGCCGGGAAAGGCCTGACCCCGTTGCCGCGGGAGCTGGGCGAGGACGAGGCTAGCGAGTTGCGCCCGGAACCCGGGCTTGCGTTCCACCCCGAGGCTTCGATGGCGTCTGAAGCGGAGCCACCTCCGGCAGCCATGCCGCCCGCCGCCGGCTCGCGAACCTGGCCGCAGCGTCCAACGCGTTCCAATCTCGCACCTGGGCGAAACTTCTTGAAGTCTCGCGGGACAGCGTTGTCCGTCACGAGGGGAACGTCCGAGTCTGATTTTGCCTTGCCAACCCCTCCTCTCATTTCGCGCGCCGCTCCTAAAGTTTCCCAAACCGCAAATGAGCCGTCGTCTGAATCGGGCTTCGCCATGCCGGGCGGGGCGGCGGCGGCTAATTCCGCTCCCGTGGCGGAAGCGACCGCGAAACGCGCATGGAACACGGACGGCGAACCAGGACTCTTCGACGACGACAAAACAAGAGAGCAGACTTTTGAGGCGCAGCTTCGAGAAACGCACTTCGACCCAGGCGAGCCCGGGAAGGAGTCCGGACCGCACGTGCCATGGCCGGCCGAAACGGCGCCGATCGATGCGATCATCAGCGAGGACCATCACTTCGAGCCGGACCCGGTGCCAGATGCGTGGAACGCGGGCGCGACGCCTTCGCCCGAAGCGATCGGACCGGCAAGCCTCGGCCCCGCGCCGCCATTGGAATCCGAAGCCCTGCCAACAGTTGATCCGCGCGAATCTTCGGCGCCTGCTGCTCCGGCTGCCAGCGAGGCGGGGCTCGCCATCGTTGGACGCTACGAATCCGAGGGAACCTCTTATGTCATGTATGTCGACGGTTCCATCGAAGCGCGATCGGAACGCACGGTGTTGCACTTTAAATCCATGGCTGAACTCAAGGCGTACATGGAAACTCGAGCATAAGTTTAAGGTCGGCCCCGGCACTTCAAGTGCCGGTCTCGAACGAGCCTTCCACACAGGCCAGGGCGAAGACGTATTGCAGCGCCACGTCTTCCAGATCATCGAAGCGTCCTGGCGCGCCGCCATGTCCCGCGCCCATGTTGGTCTTTAGGAGGATTGGACCGCCGCCCGTCATTGAGCCGCGAAGCTTCGCAACCCATTTCAGGGGCTCCCAATAGGTGACACGCGGATCGGTTAGGCCGCCCAGGGCCAGAATCGGCGGATAACGTTTGGCTTCGACATTGTCATAGGGGGAATAGGAGCGCATGACCGCGAAGGCTGCGGGGTCGGTGATCGGATTGCCCCATTCGAGCCATTCGGGCGGCGTTAACGGCAGGCTTGCATCGAGCATCGTATTCAAGACATCGACAAAAGGCACGTCCGCGATGACGCCCGCAAACAATTCTGGCGCGAGATTGACGGCGGCGCCGATGAGCATTCCGCCCGCGCTGCCGCCCTGGGCGACGATCCGTCCCGCGCCAGTATAACCCATGGCAATGAGATGTTTCGCCGCGCTGATGAAATCGCTGAAGGTGTTCGGCTTTTTGCCAAGTTTCCCATCGGTGTACCAGTGCCAGCCCTTATCGGTGCCGCCGCGAACATGGGCGATCGCACAAATGAAGCCGCGATCGGCGAGGCTGAGGCGATTGGCGGAAAACGCAGCAGGGAGGTGAGAGCCATAAGCGCCGTAGCCGTAAAGCAGCAAAGGGGCGGATCCATCGAGCTGCGTACCAACTCGATAGAGAATCGAGATCGGAACCTGTTCGCCGTTCGCGGCGGCCGCGAACAGCCGCCGCGTCATATATTGCGAGGGATCGTGACCCGAGGGAATGATTTGACGCTTGCGCAGGATCCGTTCGCGAGTGGCGAGATTGTAGTCGTAGGTTTCCCAAGGCGTCGCCATCGACGAATAGGTAAATCTGAGCGTTTCCGTTGGATATTCGAGACGCTCCTCGAGGCCGAGCGAATAAGCTTCTTCGCGAAAAGCGATCGCATGTTCCTCGCCGCTTGCGAAATGCCGGATCGTGATCCGCGGCAGGCCTGCTTCGCGCTCGATGCGCAAGAGATAATCCGGATAAACCGCTAGTTTGATGACCAAGCACCCCCGCCGGTGCGGGACCTCGTCGATCCAGAACGGACGTCCGGGGCTCGTCAAAGGCGCGCTCATGATCTTGAAATCTTCGGCTCCGTCGGCGTTGGTCCGAATAAAAAGCCGGTCGCCGCGATGTTCGACGTCATAGCGCAGACCCGACGCGCGAGGCTCGACGAGGCGGGGTGTTGCGTTGCCATCGGCAAGATCGAGCAGATGGCATTCGGAGGAATCGTGATCGTCGACGCTTATGATTGCGAAACGCGCCGATTGGCTGCGGCAGATATGAATGAACAAGCCAGGATCGTGCGCCTCGAAGACGCGGGCGTCGGCCGAGGGATCGCTGCCGATCCGGTGCCGGAAAACTTCGGCCGGGCGGTGATTTTCATCTGTCCGCACATAATAAAAGCCAAGCGAATCCGTCATCCATACAAGGTCGCCGCCGGTATCGGCGATCACCTCCGCGCTGTCCCTTGGGCGGCTCTTCTCGCTCGGTGGGCCGGGGCTCACGTCGCGGATCCGAATCGAATAAAGTTCCGAACCCGTCTCGTCGGCGCTCCAGGCCAGTTTGGCGTGATCCGGGGAGTGGCACGCAGCGCCCACTTCAAAAAAGCTCTTGCCCCGCCCTTGCGCGTCTCCGTCGAGCAGGACCTCCTCGAGTCCGCCGGAACGCCTGACGCGGCAAAAAACCGGGTGCTGGCCGCCCTTGTCGTGGCGGGCATAATAAAGCCACGGACCGTCTTGGCAGGGAACCTCGGAATCGTCTTCCTTGATCCGCCCGCGCATTTCCTTGACGAGGTCGGCGCGCAATTCGGCGAGCGGCGCCAGCACGGCCCGGGCATAGGCGTTTTCCGCTTCGAGCACGGCACGTATATCGCCGGGCAGGGCGGCGGGAGCGCGCAGAACCTCTTGCCAGTTCGCGGCCTTCAGCCACGCATAATCGTCGATCAGCGTAACGCCATGCAGGGTCTTTTGCGTGCGCCGCTTTTCGACAGCTGGCGGCGCCGTCGGGCGGGGAGCGGACCATTTAAGCTTGCGCATCCATCATTCTTTCTTTAAGGGCGCCGCGCCGCGCACCGCACAGGTCAGGCAAGGCCCGAGGCCTTTGGCGGTGCGTTATTCGCCTGCGGCCCGCATCTTTCAACGCTTTTTTTGCGTCAATGCAATAAAGCGTATGCATTGCTACTTGCGGAAACCAGGCTTTGCCCTTAGAAAGGTAGGAAGTTCTTGAAAGTCGATTCGCAAAAATCGCTTAAAAGAGCGTTGTCTGGCCGGTCTTGCCGCCATGGGTATATGATAGGTCATCGCTATTTAACCCATATACTACCGGCGACACCTTTTCCTCGGGGATATCGAGCGCCATGATTGAAACCTCAAGTTCTAACAGTTACATCGAGCTAGCCGCGGACATCGTTTCCGCGTACGTCAGCAATAATTCGGTGCCGGCGAGCGATCTACCGTCCTTGATCAGCGACGTGCATTCGGCATTGCTGCGTGTCACCTCGGGCACGTTAGCCGCGGCGGCCGAAACACCAAAGCCAGCAGTGTCGGCCAAGAAATCAATCACGCGAGAGTTTCTCGTGTGCCTTGAAGATGGGCGAAAATTCAAGTCGTTGAAGCGGCATCTGCGGACTCAATACAATTTGTCTCCGGACGAATACCGCGAGAAATGGGGGCTCGCTCCCGATTATCCGATGGTCGCTCCGGATTATGCCAAGGCCCGTTCGAACCTTGCCAAACAGATGGGCCTTGGCCAACAACGCCGGCGTAAACGGTAAGCGGGCAGGGCCGGCCCTGCCTAGCTACGGGGACGGTGGAGCGCGTTCCATTCCGCGATCAGGGAAGCTTTGCCATGGAGCTCCTGGGCGTACAGGCGACGAACGCGAATCATTGGTTGCGGCCAGCGTTCGCGGTTCGCGCGTTCGCCGTGGGTCGCGGATCGCGACCTGCGTCGGCCATTCGACCAAGTCGTGCTTGGCGGACTAAAGGGTCTCCTCCATTATAGGGTCTTCGTCGAAAACAGACGAAAGCCAATAATGGACAGGACGGTTCAGCATGCTCAGAGCCAACAGCGCGCAAAACACTATGACAATCAGCTTTTTCATTTTTGTGTGTTTCCTCCTCGATCGAGCCGGGCCGTGTCTGGCCTAAATTTACCTATTGGGCTCGCCTTCGTGGAATTCGCGCCCCACATAAACAGCAGCGCTGGGACCGATCGCGCCATCAATCCTGAGCACAACCGCCCGCTCGACCGCCGCCCCTTCATCCAAGAGTGAAGGAATCACAGCGATTATCGAGCCAAGCAATCGCCTGGGACTACCGAATTTGTGGGACAATGTCGCCATATTCAATGGGAAGTGCAAAAATTCGTGAGCCGATGTCATTTCCTCATGACTATTGGTACGAGACGGTGGCGGCGCGCGCGTCGTTCTTGATTCGCTCGACCATTGAACGCACGCCATTGGAGCGCTGCGGCGTCAAATGCGTCGAAAGGCCGAGACTCTCGAACAGGCCCTGGGCATCAAACGCAAGGATCCGCGATGCCGTCTGGCCGGAATAAAGCGCCAGCAGAAGTGCCACCAGCCCGCGCACAATATGAGCGTCGCTGTCTCCCTTTAAGTGGAGAACAGGACTCCCCGAAGGATCCGTCGCGACGCGCGTCTCCAGCCACACCTGGCTGGCGCATCCGCGCACTTTATTTCTATCGTTATGAGCGGCATCATCCATCGGTTCAAGACCGCGGCCGAGCTCGATCAAATAGCGATAGCGGTCCTCCCATTCGTCAAGGTAATTGAAACTCTCGATAATCTCGTCGAGCTTCGTGGCGGTCCGCAAGTCCGGCATGGATAGTCACACTCCTTACTCGCGCGTTTCGCAGCGCTCATGACCGGCGCCAGATTTCCGTCGCGGGGTGCGCCTTTATATACTTAATTCGCGGCGGCCGAGGCATCAACAACCGTTGAATTTGGCGGGGTCTTGCCGTTGCCGCCGGAGCGCTGTCCCGCGAACATGCGGTTCAATTGGGCCGCCCCCTCAAGACAAGCGGCAGGCGCGCGCAAACAGGCCTTTCCGCTCCCTGTTTGCGCCGCCATGCCGATCATCTGGCCCAGGATATCTTGGACTCCGCGCGCGGCCCTGGCCTTCGCGATAACCGATGCCACGGGATCGCTTGGCCAAGAGATCGATGCAAATACGATCGAGAGCCAGAATATGGAGCGAAGCAGGAACAGCATCGGCGAGACCTTGGCAAGACATACCAGATCAGGGTTAAGCGCCGCTTAATCGAATTCAGGATGCCGACGGTGATTCCAGCATGCCTTGGCAACGGCTTCTATACCATAAGATAATTTTCCGGCCGATAACGCCGCTCACGGCCGGTTCCCTAAAACTTAATGGGAATTGTTTAAGGAGCGTCTGGCACGCTCAACGGCGCCATCGAATCCTTGGCAGGTTTCTAGAGCGCGCCCCGATCAGGCCCCGATCATATGGAATCGGGTGATCGAAAAAGGATCGCTCAATATCAATTAGTTAGAGCATGTCCTCGTGGAAAGAGTCCGGCAACTTTTCCTTGACTTGCTCGAAGCGGCACGGAGTGGAGCTGTGTTTTGGGTTTTTCGCCAAGGCTTGAAGGCTGGACTGCCAAGTTAGTGCTTCCCGCGACGCCGGTGGCTCCTCTCGAGAAGACGCGCCAGGAAAGCTTCGTCCTGCGCCAGGCATTGAATTCGCTCGCGGCCGGCGCGGCGGCATCCGTTTGGGTTGCCATGAACGGCGCGCCGGCGTTCGCCGACGCCCTGGTCTTTGCGTGGCTGATTTTTCCGACGAGCGTCTTGTTATTGTCATCAACCGGCAAGCTGATGCCGGCCGAGGCGATGTCCTCCTTGAGTTTTATCGCGGCCGGATTGACCGCCGCTTTTGGCGGCGGCGCATTGCATCCAACGGCGTTTGCCTGGTTCGTCATCGCGCCAGTCGAAAGTGTTTTCTCCATGAATGGCATTGTTGTCGGCGCCAGCGCCAGTTTGGCGGCCGTGGCGGCGCTCCTTCTAGGGTCCACGCCGGATGTCCACGGTGCCGCCGCACTGGGCGCGGCCAATACCACGCTCTTCCTGATCCCAGCGACGGTCTTCGCCATGATCGTTGGAACCGGTGTTGTCCGCCTCCGGACCCTACGCCGCATGGCGAAACAAGTCCGGGCCAGGCACTACGATAGTTTGGCCGAGAACATGGGATGCCTCATCCTCTGTTGCGACCGGTCTGGCTCGGTGTCATCGGTCAGTTCGAATTGCGAGGCCTTGTTTGGCTTGCGGCCAAGCGCCTTGACGGGACGCGGCTTTTTCGAACGAGTCCAGGTCGCTGACAGACCCGCCTTTCTGAAGACCATCGCGGACACTCGCGCCGGCTTCGCGACGATCGACGCGACCTTGCGTTGGCGCGGGACAGCGCGGGTGGACCGCGGCGGCCTCGCCGAGCCGGTTTTCCTTTGGCTCGACATGCGGGCGCGCCGCGGCGGGGATTACCGCGCGGCCCAAGCGGGAAGCCAGGACGACGATGTCGTCGCCGTCTTTCGCGATGTCACGGAGACCAAGCTTCGCGAGGCGGCGCTCGAAGACGCCCGCGCCGCCGCCGAGGAAGCGAACCTCGCCAAGGATTATTTTCTCGCCCAGGCAGGCCACGAATTGCGCACGCCGCTCAACGCGATCGCTGGATTTTCGGAGTTGCTCGGCGACCCGCGATTGGCCCCGCCCGATCCCGAAAAACAACGCGAATACGCGAGGATCATTCATCGGTCGGGGCGGCATCTTCTCGCCGTCGTTAATTCGATCCTGGACTTGTCGAAAATCCAATCCGGCTCCTTGGCAATTGAGATCGAGCGTTTTGCCGTGGCGCCGTTGATCGATCTTTGTTGCGACATGGTGAAACTTCATGCCAAGAACAATGGGGTCGAGCTCCTGCGCGCCTATCCGGCCAATCTCGAAGAGATCACCGGCGACAGACGAGTGTGTACTCAGATTCTCGTCAACCTGCTTTCAAATGCGATCAAATTCACTCCCGCTAATGGAAGCGTGACAATCTGTGCGAGACCCGAAGCTAATTCGCTTCTGATCCTGGTGGCCGATACCGGCATCGGAATCGCCGCCTCCGACCTCGCCCGGCTCGGCGATCCGTTCTTTCAGGCCAAAGCCCTACCGGACCGGCAAGATAAGGGAACCGGTCTTGGCCTCTCGATCGTGCGCGGTCTCGTCGGCCTGCAGGGAGGCACAATCATGGTGGCGAGCGAACCGGGCAAAGGAACCAGGGTCCGGGTCCGTTTGCCGCTCGATTGCCGTGGTGTGGCAGCCAAGGCGGGAATCCGGACCAAGATAGAGACGTTTGTGCACTTGCCTGTCCCTGACCAGCATGACCTTTGCCAGCAAATGACGGTGAAGAAAATTGCATGAAGTCTTGGCCGCCGCCGATCATGATTTTGTTTTGACCGAACCGGCGTCGAAACTGCATCGTTTGCGGCAAAAGCTTCGTACCGCGAGAAGGCGCGGTTCACGCCGGTCAGGGCAGCGGGGCCGGCGCTATTTGAGAATTCTCGCCACCGGATGTTTCGTCGCGACGGCCACCGCGATCCTCCTCAATGCGCTCGTTTGGCAAAGGACCCGTCATCCCGCGCCGCTTTTCTTGCGCGCCGCCCCTGCCCCCGCTGCCCCTGCAAAAGAGCCAACGATCGCCCGGCTGATCGCGGTTCCCCCGCCGCAGCCTCAGCCCGCCGTTACACCTTTCCAGGCGCACGACAAGCCGGTTGAGAAGCCGCCGTTGGAGATGCCCGCCGGCGGGTATCCGCGACAGACCCGCGTCAATTCTCCGCCGCCGCGCGACGAAATTTTACAATTGCTGAAGGTGCCGCCTGCCCGGCCCAACACAGAAGCCGCCGCGCCGGCCACCCGCGGCAAATCGGTGCTCGCGGCGCAGCGCGCGCTCGTCAAATTGGGGTTTGTTCTTAACCCCGATGGCGTGGCGGGGGCAGCAACCCGGCAAGCGATCGAACGCTATGAGCGCGACCACGGACTTGCGGTGCATGGCGAGGTCACCCCCGCGCTCTCGCGGCAATTGAGCGCCGAAATGGGCAAAACGATCAATTAGAGCGTGATTACTTTATCATGACGCGTATCCTGCATTCCTGAAATAGTTTGCGCATTCTTGCGGCGAGAAGTGGTCGAGCGAGGTTCCGAGGCGGTTCCATGTCGCGTCGATGGTTCTCTCGCCGGCTTTTCGCATGAGATGTTTCAGCTTGG
>PEFW01000169.1 GCA_002890675.1 Candidatus Methylaffinis lahnbergensis | reverse complement strand
CGGCTCGCCACACGTACTTCTGCGCGACATTGCGATCGTCGATGAGATTTTCAAGCCGACGCCGATCGGCCAACGAAACGGTGATGGATTTTCCTGCGCGCATCGCGCAGACTCGCACATGCCGCAAATCTGGGGAATCCCAATAGGGACTCAAATGTTAGATTTGCTCCATTAGCCTCGCCTCGCCACGATCGAAATCGGCCTCTACTTGCTCAATGTGACAATGCCTCGTGCGGGTTTATTTCCGGACGCCTGACGGTTGTTCCGGCTGTCCACAGGGGAGTAAGGTCAGCTGGCGAAATTCTGACTGCTATGGTCAACCAGACGCGCCGTGAGAATCTCAGCGCATCGATATCCTCTGGTCCCGTCCCGGTGGCTTCCCGAAATTGAACGCGCGACCGCGCCTGATAGAACTGAAGGGGCAGATCAGTCCAACTTACCCAAGGAGACTTCACATGATCCGCAAGGCAAAGGCGGTTTGGCGCGGCACCGGCCGCGCCGGCAGCGGCAATCTTTCCACCGATTCCGGCGTGCTCGCCGAAACCCCCTATTCCTTCAAGACCCGCTTCGAGAACGAGAAGGGCACCAACCCCGAAGAGTTGATCGCTGCCGCCCATGCCGGATGCTTCACCATGGCCCTCGCCTTTGGGCTGCAGGGCGCCGGCTACACCCCCAGCGAGCTCAGTACCGAGGCGGCGGTCACTCTTGACCCGGAGGGCCAGGGCTTCCGCATCAGTCGGTCGGCTCTGACACTGCGTGCCAAGGTGCCGAACCTAGACGAAGCCACCTTCGCTCGGATGGCTGGCGACGCCGAGAAGAACTGCCCGGTCTCCAAGGTCCTCAACGCCGAGATCACGCTAGACGCCAAGCTGCTCTGAGTTGTCGATCAGCGCGGCGCAATTCACCTTCGTGTTTAGCCGGACCACTGGTCGCCGGCGGCCGTGTGGACGAGGTTCAAGCAAGGGACGTGATAATGCCAAATGACGAAGGAGCAGTTTGGTTGGTCGCCGGCCTCCGCACGCCTTTCGTTGGCGTCGACGGACCGTTTGCGCACTGTGATTCACTAGCGTTGTCGGTACCCGTGGTACAGGCGATGGCGCCGCAGGTGAGCGGCCCCATCGATTTCGCGGTCTGGGGCTCGGTGGTGCTCAATCTCGCGTATGCCAATCTGGCGCGCGAAGTGTGGCTTGAAAGCAAGCTCGATCCCCATGTCCCGACGTTCACGACGATCATGCAATGCAGTACCAGCATGGTCGGTGCGTTCGAGGCGGCCGGGATGTTAGGGCAGGGCCGCGCGGCATTGGCATTGGTCGGCGGCGTCGAGAGCATGAGCCGCGTCCAGATCGCGCTGAGGCAGAATCTGTCGGATTGGCTTCGTCGAATGTTTCAGGCGCGCAGCGCAACCCAACGTATCGGGCTGCTTCGCAAGCTGCGTCCATCCGACATCCGGCTTTTTGTGCCCGAGGTGAAGAACCGCGTCACCGGCCGGAGCATGGGTGAACACACGGAGGATATGGCGAAGACCTGGAACATCGGCCGTCAGGAGCAGGATGAGCTTGCCCTGCAGGGCCATCAAAGGGTGGTCGCGGCGCAGGATCGCGACTTCTTTGCGGATTTGATCGTGCCTGTGGACGGAATTACCAAAGATCACTTCCCGCGCCGCGATACGTCGATCGAGAAGCTCGCTAAATTGAAGCCCGTGTTTGATCGAATCAGCGGACGAGGACGCTCACTGCGGGCAACAGCTCTCCCCTCACGGATGGCGCGGCCGCAATCTGGGTGGCCACCGACGAAGGCTTGGGGCGATTGCCCGGCGGGCTACCGCGCGCGCGCCTGATGGATTTCGAGATCGCGGCCGTCGATATCTTCAACGAGGGGCTGCTGATGGCTCCGGTGTCCGCAATTCCGAGGGTACTGGCGCGACACGGGCTGAAATTCAATGACATTGCGCTCTGGGAAATCCACGAGGCGTTTTCGGCGCAAGTGCTCTGCCACATCAAAGCTCTCGAGGACAAGAATTTTGTCCGCGAAAAGGCGGGCGTCGAGCATATGTTCGGGAGCTTTCCGCGCGATCGAATGAACCCGAACGGCGGCAGTGTCGCGCTGGGTCACCCGTTCGCGGCCACCGGAGCGCGTATACTGAGCCAAGCTCTTAAGGAACTTGCCGCACTGCCGAAAGGTAGCCGCGCCATCGTCAGCATCTGCGCCGACGGCGGCCTCGGCACCGTCGCGTTGTTAGAGCGTGATTACTTTATCATGACGCATATCCTGCATTCCTGAAATAGTTTGCGCATTCTTGCGGCGAGAAGTGGTCGAGCGAGGTTCCGAGGCGGTTCCATGTCGCGTCGATGGTCCTCTCGCCGGCTTTTCGCATGAGATGTTTCAGCTTGGCGAAGACCTGCTCAATCGGGTTCAGATCGGGCGAATAGGCCGGGAGGAAGATGCGCTTGGCTCC
>PEFW01000168.1 GCA_002890675.1 Candidatus Methylaffinis lahnbergensis | reverse complement strand
ATTCGATTTTCGCCGCATTGGAATAGGTGACGAAGCCGCGCTCGAAAACGTCGGATGACCCAGGTATGGCGGTAATCAAGGCCGCCACGAGGCCCCCCGTACATGACTCGGCGGTTGCCACGGTAAGCCCCCTGGTGCGGCAGGATGCAATGAGGTCCGCTGCGCGGCTCAAGAATACGTCAGGGAACATGGGTCGGTTTCCGGCGCGAGGGGTTACGCCCGAAACCACGGACGAGCACGCAAGTTCCCGGACTGAAAGCTTCGTCTTGGCGAAGAGTCCATCCTTGGGCCGTGCCTCAACTATAATAAACGATGCCAGCGGCATTAGGGAATGACCGATGCCCCGTATCGTGTGGCAATTGAGGCGATGCGCTTTGGCACCGCGGCGAGAGCGTTTCATGCGACGCAACACGCATCAAGGACGTTATTACACGCGAGCCCTTATTTGCAAAGACCAGCAGAGTCACAGGTCAATGCCGCTATTATTAGAGTGTATTAAGGAAATTGACCAAGTCCTCCTTCTGTTGATCTGTGAAACCGATGTTGAAGCGCTGGTCATAAAAATTCACCGCGTCGAGCAGAGTGGCTGCCGAGCCGTTGTGGAAATAGGGCGCGCGCGCGGCCAGTCCCCGCAGAGTGAGCCCTTTGATCTTGCCGATGTCGGCGCAGTTTCCCGAAATCAATGCGCGGCCCGGATCGGTGACGATATAAGTGTTTCCTTTGAGCGGACCTGTCGTGCATGTGAGGGTGAAAACCGGCAATCCGGAAATGTCGAGGGCCGGAGGGCTCTTGGCTCCGGCATCGGCAATGCCGATGTCCAATGGCGCCTTGATTGAATGATCGCCGGCATTGGGCGTGTCGTGGCAAGTACCGCAAAATCCGGCAAAGCTCGCCACGCCAAGCACGTCATTGATACCCGCGACCCCTGTGATGTTGATCTTCGTGGTGTTGAACACCTCCTCGCCGCGCGCGACCGACTTGCGAGCTTCCGTTTCTTCGCCGTCTCCCCGGAGGCCTTGCCAATACTTATAGAGGTTGAAGATATTTTGGTCGAAAGGCGCGCCCGTGGGATTCATTCCAAATGGATCATTCACGCCTAGGAAGAATTTCGCGAGCTGCTGTGAAAGCGCGACTGGACCGCCCGTCGCTTGACGGGCATGCAGAGAGTGGGCCTCGTTATCGAAGACTTGCGCGGTGAAAATGCCGCTCTCGAAAGCGACGATCTGGCTTACCTGATCCGCGGTGGGACCAGGGAGGTTGCCTTGCGCGTGGGTCAGAGTCGCGTCGATCGCCTGGCTTTGAAGGCTAGGCTCGCGTCCATCCGCCATGATCGTGGACAGGAATCCGAGATTGGTCGACGGAAGCGGCCGCCTGTACACGGACACGATCCCGGCCGTTGGGCTCGTCAGCCCAGTGGCTGAGTTCGTTGTGCAATGATAAGGATCATCCACTTTGGTCACTGCGAACTGCAAATTCGCCGCCGGCATCGCCAGCCCAATCCGGATCAGACCTTTGGCGATCATCAGTTTATAGGCCTCGCGCTTGGCCGCGAGCGTGGAGACATCGTCGGTCGGACAAGTGGCGCCGTCGATTAGCCGAAAGATCGGATCGGTGCCGCCGCTAGCATCGAAGCGGGCCTGAACGCCGGTCGCGCTGACGGTCCACCCAGTCTGCGGCTGATGACAGGTGAAACAAGTGCGTCCATTCGTCCCTAAATTCTGGAAGAACGGGTTTAATGCCGTAAAAGTGGGACCCCCCGGCTGGAAGGTGGCGATCTTCCCGCTCGGGTCGGCCTCAGCCTCAAACCTCGGAATAAGGGGTGGCGTCGGCTGCGACCCGCGGTCGGCATCTCTGAAAACGCGCATCTTTTGCGCGTGCGCGATCGCGGCCGGCGCCCACGCCCGCGTTTGGGCGAGATCATCGCTCTTGGCCGTTTGGGCCGACGCCTGCCTTGGGGGGCCGCCGAGGAAGAAGACGAGCGCGAGCCCCACGATTGGAAATCTTAGCGTCTTCAATGGCGAAGGTATGGAAATAACACTTCTTTTCATGGTGCATCCTCGCTTGCTCGGGCTCTGTGACCGAGCCAATCAATTTGGCCTCTCGACGGCCCTCCCCGAAATTGACCAAATATTTTGGCGCCCGCGACCCCCAATCAGGGGGTGTCACTCACACTCGATCACGCTAGGGGCGGAGCAAAACCACGCCGGCATGCGTCCAAGCATACGAATCTATAGGAATTTATAGCGGCAGGAGCGTAACTCGCGTTTTCGGCCCTGGCGTCATTCAAACGTATGATGCCGAGTTCGAGCGATTTCACATTTTTGAAAAGTCAGGCGCCGCCCGGGCGGGCCAACAGTCTCCGCGCGGCGGAGGTCGAATGCGTCGGCGAAGACAAGGCGTGCAAGGCCTACGGCCTTGAACGCCCGAAATCCGGCGAAGAGCCGAAATATTTCCTATC
>PEFW01000167.1 GCA_002890675.1 Candidatus Methylaffinis lahnbergensis | reverse complement strand
TTAAAGGATTGAGGCCTGCCTCTAGCCATCTCACTGCAAATTCCGCCGAAGCCGCATCCAATTTTCAATATCCTGACAATGCCCGCACGAACCTTACCAAAGCTTCATTCGACCGACATGGCGGCGTAAGCCAGCTATCCCCATGTTAACCGCCAGCAAGACGGCGCGCCGTCCCCAATATAGCAATGGAGAAATCAAACCATGTCTACTATCCCGTTCCTTCGGTCCGAAATTAGGATTTTGCCGCCCGTAGGCTGGCGCCTGCGCCACGAAATCCGCGCGACATCAAATCTTATTGTCGCGGCCGTGGTCTTGGTCGTAGCGGTTTTGGCCTGAAGGCCGAGGCCACGACGACCCAAGCAAAATTGACCCATTTGTTTCCCCGGTCTCTTTTGCCAATGTTGTCAATCACCAGCGTGGAATCGTTTCCGTCAAGGTGAAGACGCGTGAAAGCTTGGCGCGAAGCGGAGGCATGCCAAATTGGTCACTGGGCATTGATAGACTTTCCCGTGGACGGCGCTCCTTCAGAGAGTCGCTCAACTACAACCATCTTGGGCGCAGCTCTCAATCGAGCCACATGCCGGTGCAGGCGCCGTCCACATCATCACGCTAAGCTGTTTTACTTGTCAGTCGTCTAAATGTGCCATCATTCACCACAACGAAATCAACGGCTTATCTGAGCACCATAACGGAAAAATGGCCTCAAATCCGGCAATGCCCGCGCTTCTCATCAATCCTTACCATCCAACGGCGGCATCTCTGTAGGTGAGCTATCTATTTCGCTCGGCCCCTCACTGAACGGCAAGCGTACCTGCGACGTGACGATGCCTCGCTAAAGGATGCATGTTCAGTCGCCTGATGCTTGAGTACGCTGCGTTTTATCGAAACGTTTGACGGTGTCAAACAGCATTGAATCGGGACCCCGGATCGGCGTGCAAAAGGTACCCCTTTTGGTGGGGAGGAACGACAGCGCTCGCCCCCGGCGGAGCTGGTCAGGGTTGCGCAGCCGGGGCGAGCGTGGTGGCGTGGGAGAGGGCTTTGAGCGTTAGGCGCGGTTTTTGAAGCGCCAGCTTTCATTTCCGGTTTCGACGATGTCGCAGTGATGGGTGAGACGATCGAGGAGCGCGGTCGTCATCTTGGCGTCGCCGAAGACGCTCGGCCGTTCGCCGAACGCCAGATTGGTCGTGACGATCACATTACCAGAAACAACTGGGCAAACTCCGATCATTTTGACCGACATGCGGGTTTTCGTTTGTTATGGGGCACTGTAACGGTGGACCAGCATGAATGGTTCCCGTTTGCTGACCTCGAAGCTGCGGTCCGGCGCCACCGCGATTAACCGCAAGATGTCCGCGAACAAATTTCTTGGAATGGCGACCTCGGCCGTCTGGAAGGCGACGTAGCGGCCATAACTGCGGCCACCACCTGTTACATCGACAGGATAAGGCGTTCGATGGTCAAGGGTTCGCGTGGCGCCTGGACGAAGCTTGGTTGGCCGTCGCGCATCCACGCGGCGCTCTCGAGGGCTTTGTCACGTTCACGGGTTTTACTTTTCAATATGGCGGGGCGCTCTCAGCTCGGATGCCTATTATTCAATGCCTTATGGTGCTAGTCGGCGAACCAAATCGGATCGAGTCATTGAGAATTCGAAGCTTATTTCGGACCAGCCGCTGCTGCCACGAATTGTGACTCCGGGTGTCGCGAACACCTCCGGCGAACAGTATCGTTTCCCACTTCTGCGAGTTTCCTTGAACCCTCCGGCGATTGTGATATTCAATACTGCCCCCAAATTGGATGCTCTGTAATTGCACGCGGTGAACCAACATGGACCAACGACCTAGCGCCACCTGCGAAGAGCGCCGTTCCGAACCGGAACTTATCACGCCGGGCCAGGAACAAACGCGGCCTAAATTTAGTGACGTTTACGTCTCTGTTTGGATCTCACGGGAAGTTGATGAACAAGCCGGGAGGCGTGCAATCCTTCTTTCTGCGCTCTTTGGGTTAGCTTCGGCTGCAGCGGTTCTACTTTTTGTTGCGTTGGCGTTGATTACGATTCCTATGGTTGGTGTTCTCTCTGTCGTCGCCATGTATGCCATTATTCGGCATGCGCAGTTTCGCCGCGTTCGCACGGCTTTGGCCCGAGGCAAATTGCGCCGAACCTAAGTCCGGTCAATCTCCGCCCCTGATCCTGACGCAGCGACAAGCGCGAATGTTGCTTCGGAGCTTTCACATCGGCAGCGAAATGCGCGGCGGCGTGCCACGGCCAACGCGGATCGTATAGTATGGTGCGCGCGAGAGCCACAAAATCGCGTCCCAACTCCAACGATCGCCGAATATCAGCCTGATCGTAGTCGGCGATGAGGCCGACCGCGACGGTCGGCAAGGTTGCAGCCTTGACAGCTCGGGCGAGCGTGCCCCGCTTGAAAGAAGGGGCCACCTCACTTCAAGGAAACGACCAACCGCGGCGTAACCTTCCGGCCGCAGCTTG
>PEFW01000166.1 GCA_002890675.1 Candidatus Methylaffinis lahnbergensis | reverse complement strand
GAACGCCTTGGCACTTTAAGAGCCGCTGCTGTCGTACTCACCATATAGGCATTGGATAGCATTTTAGCGAACAAAAGGACGCCATGGCTCCGCGACCCGAAAGTGAGCCGTTTTGCGCAGTTCTATACGGGAACAAAGCGTATTGAAGCGTATCACCGACAGCGATCCCCGTCAGGCGTCGGTGGCTGAGAGACCCGGTTGTGCTCCCGCCTCGATGAGGGAGACCGCCATGCCTTTGACTTATCCGCGCTACGAGGCACGTGATTTCGAGCGACGTTGGCAGACGCGACTAAACACGCCGCCGCGGCGGACGACGAACAGCGCTTCGGGGCTGCATGTGGAAGTGACGCATCGCTTCCCGGCACCAAACCGGTACGGTTGGGAACTCCGGCCCGCGGCGGGCCTTTCCGTGGAAGAGTCGCGCGTTCAATTCAGTTCCTGGGAAGAAGCCAGTCAGGCCGGCAAACTGGCTCTGACCCAATTCTTGCAGCTGCGCTAAACCCAAGTGCTCGCGGCGAGCCGCCCTTTTATACGGTCTATTTTCGAGGGTGGGTTCCAGCCGATTGACGATCGTGAGCACCTTTGGAAACGAGCAATGAGCATCCCAATGCGAAGATCGAAGAAGAACGCACGGCCGCGGAGAACGCCAAAGCGGTACTTGGCTGGTTGACCCCCAAGAACGCCCGTACTGACCGGATCATCTTCATTCTGCGCTACGCTGCAAACGTTGCGACGACCGCCGCCTTGATCCGCGGCCTTGAGAGCAAGAAAGCTCTCAATGCGAGGCGCGGGGAATCGACAAGTTCGCTGAATGCGGTGTGTAGCTTGTTGGAAAAGCGGATTTCACTCAAGACGCGATCGACCAGGCCAATCGGGCGGTTGAAGCGTGGCTGAGCGAGCTCCTTGCCGGCAACCAGTCAATCTCATGACCAGAGACGAAGCTCGTCGCATCGCCGCCAACATCGCCAAGCTGCCGGAGCTGCTGCGACGGTGATCACCGGTAAAGCGCTACTCGTTCGATGCGCACGCTACCGGGTCTATTACCAAAACTCGTTCGCTCAACAGACGTTACAGCCACCCGTTGAATAACAATAGCCGGTGCCGCAGCCGCCGCCACAGCCGGCACAGGCGCCGACCGCGCAGCGGCCGACGACGCAGCGGCCGACCGCACAGCGCCCGACCGCACAACGGCCGGCGGCACAACGCCCGGCGGCGCAGCGCGCACAGCCGCCATAGCGTCCACAGGCGCGAGCCAGCGTAAAGGCTGGCGGCGCGGCCCGTTCCTTATCGAACACGTAGAACGTCGCCAGGCTGACGTCGGAGACTTCTTCCTCACTGAGCGTAAATTCGTGACTCGGCTCGATATGCCGTGCCGGGATGTCGGCCGCGGGAGCCGCTTGGGTCGCTGCGCCGCCGCCAGCCAGTGACAGCCATCCGGCGGCTCCTAAAACCGGCAGGGCCTTGCTTCTCCGCTTTCGCTTTGAAGCCTGCTTCGCTTGGGTCATGCCACGACTCCTTAAGGGCCCACTTCCTCGAACCACTTAACTCCGTTCATGCTGTTCGGGTTCGCATCTTTTGCATCCGCCCGCTCTGCGGATCAGGTTGACGATCCGGCAGCGAATGCGGGTGTTGGATGAGTAGTCGCGCAGTATTCTCTTGAACTATGAAAATGGAACTCGCCCCTGCCATGGCCGATCACCGCTTCCCGCCGCCGCACAGCCGGCATCTACGGAACCGGACGATATTCATCCGACCCATTTTGGTTTAAAATGTCCTTATGAAAATCAGGCTCGGGGGTTTTCCCCGCCGGCAAATGCGGGTCGTGCGGGGTCTAACGTGTGCTGTGCTGCTGATACTTGCCGCCTGCGTAGGCGGGACGACCAGCGCCGGCATTTATACGATGCCGTGGGACCAACAGCGAGGGCCTAATCCCGTCTTCGCCCGCCAGGTCGTCGCCTACCCGACGCACGAGCCGCCGGGAACGATCATCATCGATCCGGCCAGTCATTTTCTCTACTTCATCCACGATGCCGGACAGGCCATTCGCTATGGCGTGGGCGTCGGCAGGGAAGGCTTTGTCTGGTCCGGGCGTGCGACAGTCCACAGCAAGCAGGAATGGCCCGACTGGTACCCGCCTGCGGAAATGTTGGTTCGCAAGCCGGAGCTTAGACAGTACATGGTGCAAATGCCGGGAGGTCTTGGAATGAAAGGCGGTCCCGAAAACCCACTTGGCGCCCGCGCCCTGTACCTTTATTCCGGCAACAAGGACACGCTATACCGCATCCACGGCACCAATGAACCCTGGACCATTGGCACCAACGTCTCGTCCGGCTGTATCCGCCTGACGAACGAGGACATCGTCGATCTCTACAACCGCACGCCAATCGGCGCGAAAGTCATCGTGTTCGGGACCGGCAACCCGGCCGCCGCTGGGCAATAGGGCCGCCGCTGTTTGGGTGATAGCGGACCTGACGCAGACATCGAGAGCGGGGATGGCGCCCCCTCCTGTGAATTAGGCGGGGCGGCTATCTTGGAAG
>PEFW01000165.1 GCA_002890675.1 Candidatus Methylaffinis lahnbergensis | reverse complement strand
ACTCGAGACGGCCATCTGCAAGCATGCGCCGGGTGGGCATTGTCACATCGTTGAAAGAAGAACACGAGAATTCTGCGTCCCGAATATTTTCAAACTACCGCGACTGCCTCGCGCCACATGTTCATAGCCGACGCGCGAAAGGATCGGTGCGTCCTTGCAGAAGTGAGATGACGTTGGACGTTGAAAGTGTTGTAGGTGGCTGCGTAAGTTGAGAGAAATCTTTGGGCTGACCCCGGGCACTTGAAACCCTGCATCTTGTATTCTCGTCGTCGGGTCGGTTGATGCGAATTCTCGGCTCGATTGTTGCGCCATCGACCACGCTCATGTCGTCTGGTGATTCCACGGGGCTGTTTTAAAAGCAAGCTGCGGCGATTTATACTCTTTGCCGTCTTTGTATTTCCCTATCACCTGATAGGCGTACTCGGTGTTAGGCACGAGTCCGTCGGTGACGAGCTGGTCCTTGCGGCCCAAATAATCGCCGTAATGACCGTAAATGTCGTTCGCCGAGCTTAATTCGCGGCCGTCGTTGGGACCAATGGTGACTACTGAAGTTTTCTTTAGCGGAACACTAGCGTCCTTAGGTTGATAGGCAATATAAAAACTCGAAAGGTCACCATATACGCTCGCCACGAATGCCACTTTAGGCGGGTCTGCCATGGATTCTCCCGATAGATGGAGTTGAATTTCAAGTCCGCTTCGTCAGGGATACTATTCGTGAATTGTACCACCACGTTTCCACTTTTGGGGCCGTCATGACGAAACTGATTGGGATTTCTGCGCTGAAGGAAGCGATCGTCGCCTCGGACGGGCTGCTCCTCGCGACGCCCGAATACAACAACTCGATTCCGGGCGTGTTCAAGAACGCAATTGACTGGCTCTCGCGGCCGCCGGCCGACATCGGCCGAGTTTTCGGCGGGAAGCCGGTGGCGGTACTCGGGGCGTCGCCGGGCGGCTTCGGCACGGTTCTCAGCCAGAACGCATGGCTGCCGGTCCTGCGGACCTTGGGGACGGCGCCCTGGCACGGCGGGCGCCTTCTCGTGTCCCGTGCCGGGAGCGTCTTCGACGAAGCCGGCCGGCTCGCAAGCGATACCACAAACGAACAGCTTCGGCAGTTCATCGAAGGCTTCATAGCCTTTGTCCGGCGCGTCCGTGACCTCGAAAGCTGACGGACTCCATTCGATCAATATGCCGCCAATATGCCGCGCGCAGAATTGATCACGCCGTGACGGATCAACCAAAAGAAACAAAGGATTTTGCGCGGGCACCTTTTGGTCACGAGCGCGCGGCTCAAGCGCCTTTATTTCAGGCTCGGGCCGCTTCATGTCAGCCAGTCGCGCACCGGCGTCATTCAGGTTTAAAGCCTTGACACTTCACGCATGCGTTCAATGACGAAGCGTTGCGATCGTTTGCGCAGCACCGGTCGTCCGTTCAGCCTCCACGCAATGATGCTCAATCCATATTCCCAACGTCGATTGGCCGTTGCGCGGCTGATGCCAAACCTCCAGCAGACGACCTTCCACGGAGAACGCTCTGCGCGGGCCCAAACAAGCTTGGCGTCCCTGGGTTCCAACCAGGTCAGCCACGGCATTGTCTGTTCCATCCGGCTGATCGCCTCTAAGTGGCGGCGCGCGCTGTGGCTTGCGTTGTTCGTCAATGCCGGTGATCATGCGCGCCGGCGCGATCTTCGAAACGAGCGATAACCCGATGGGGGAGAGATAGAGCTCGCCGATGGTGATGACGACGAAGTAGGCGAACAGCCACCACCAACTCGCCGAATTGCCGGCCGCCGACCACGCCGCGCCCGCCATGATCAGATAGGAGAGGGCCGCGCAAAAGCAGCCGAGCGCCATCTTGGTGATGGTCGATGGCTCTATTCCGCGCTTCTCCTGCCATGCCCAGAACTCGATAATGAAAGGGGTGAAGGTGAAGATCATGAAGGGGTTAAAGGCCTGGAACCAGGTCACCGGGATCTCGCCATGCCAAACAAGGAGATCGATGGCGCGGACGGTATGGTCGTCGGCCCAGAGCGCGATGGTGTTGCCTTGCTGCTCGTAGATAGCCCAGAACATCGTGGTCGGCAGAAACAACGCGATCAGCGCCAGGATGGCGCGCCATTCGTTGCGGTCGAGAGGCTTCTTGTCGAGCCCGGCGGCCTTGGCCTGGTGCATCTCGTCCGGCGGCAGCATGGGCACGGCGTAAAGGTAGACTACGAGCGCGATCGTCATGCCGACGCCGGCGGCGGCGAACCCATAATGCCAGCCCAGCTCCTCGCCGAGTGTGCCGCAGACGAGCGGCGCGAGGAACGCGCCGACATTGATGCCGACGTAGAAGATTGAATAGGCGCGGTCGCGCCGATGGTCACCCGGCGCGTAGAGGCCGCCGACCTGGGTCGAGATATTGGGCTTGAAGGCGCCGTTGCCGAGGATAAGCGTGAAGAGCGCCAGCAGGAACAGTGGCTCGAATGCCATCATGAAATAACCGACCGCCATCAGCGCGGCGCCGAGGATCACGGTGCGGCGCTGACCGAGCACGTGATCGGCTAGCCAGCCTCCAAACAGCGGGGTCAGGTAAACAAACCCGGTGTAGAGACCGTAAATCTGCGATGCGAA
>PEFW01000164.1 GCA_002890675.1 Candidatus Methylaffinis lahnbergensis | reverse complement strand
AATCCTCTCCTCGCGTCGCCGGGAATGAACTCGCGCGTTTGAATCGCAGGGCGATGCGCCGCCGCCCAGATGGCCTTCAAAGGGTATAGCGAATCCTCATAGAATAGATAATAAGCCCGCGGCGATCTTCCGCTAGAATATTGGTCAAGAAATTCGTCCTCCCCAATCGAGTGAAAAGGCTTATCCCTGAGCTTCCGGCATGATCAACATGTTATAGGTTAGCGGCTTTCGGACGAGGGCGATTGCGAGAAGCGAGCGGAAGGCGGCGTGGCGGGTTCGGCGTCGATTGAAGCGGAAGGCGAATTCATCGAGGTAGCTCTGGAGATGCTGTCTTCGCAGTCCGTGATAGACGCCGAGCGCCCAGGTCTTGGCGTTGGAGAAGGCGCGGTGGACCCAGGGCAGAACGACATGGGCGGCCATGGCGCCGACGACATGGGGCTCGTGCCGGACGTCGGGGGCGCGGGCATAGGACGGCCAGCCGTCGGTTTTGATCGTCGCGCCCGGGGCGACGTTGTCGGCGACGAAGCCATGCAGCGAGGCGGCGGAGAAGTCCTTGATCGCGGCCAGGCGAAGGCGTCCGGGCGCGTCGTTTTCGACTTCGACGGCGCCGGCGACGAACATTTTGCCTTGGGGCGAGCGGCCGCCGCCGCCGCAAACCGGATCGGTCTTGGTCCGCAACGGGATCTCGGTCTCGTCGACCTCGACAAGGCCAGCGAGCGGCGCGCGGCCCGGCGCGACCATGGCGCGGCGCAGCTTGGCGCACAGCAGCCACGCGGACTTGTAGGAGCCGAGCCCGAGTTGCTTTTGCAATTGCAGCGCCGAAATCCCATTCGAATGGGTGGCCATGAGATAGACGGCCCAGAACCATGCGATCAAAGGCAGCTTCGAACCATGCAGGATTGTGCCGGCCGTGACCGAGGTCTGCTTGCCGCAGGCGGCGCATTCGAAGGTGAAGGGCTTTCCGCCATGCGGCCACCCCTTGGCGCCGGCGCATGCCGGACATCGAAACCCCGAGGGCCAGCGGGCTGCGACAAGCCAGGCGGCGCAGGCGTCGTCGTCGGGAAATTGGCGCTGGAACTCGACCAGCGAGGCGGGAAACTCGGGCATGGCATGGCTCTCAAAGCGAATCGGATGTTCACGTTATGTTCTTACCCGAAGCGCCCGCCCTTGTCACTACCCATCGTAGGCCCGCAGGGCCACTAACTCGGGTTAACGCCGATTATGGATTGACGCGGGCTTTTGCGGGTTGTGCGGCTGTGATTCTCTCGGATCGGTCTGATTCGGGAGTGTTCTCATGGACGATTGGAGCCTTCCCAAGCCGCGCCTGGCGCTGCTTTTGGAGCATTTCGCAGCGGTCGAAGATGTGCGCGAGCCTTGGCGCGTCGCCTATCCGCTGCGGGAGATGCTGTTCTTGGCGGTCTGCGCCACGATCGCCAATTGCGACGACTACGAAGACATCGTCGACTGGGGCGAGGCGAACCTGAAGTTCCTGCGCGGCTTTTCCGATTACCACTTCGGCATCCCCTGCGCCGACTGGCTTCGCTCGCTGATGAACCGGATTGATCCATCGGTCTTTTCGGGCGCTTTCCGGGCCTGGGTCGCCAATTGCTGGCCGGGCCGTCCGGAATTGGTGGCGATTGACGGCAAGACCTCACGACGCAGCCATAACAAGAAGACCGGCAAGGGACCGCTTCATCTTGTCTCAGCCTACGCCACCAACTCCCGCCTGGTCCTGGCCCAGGAGGCGGTGGACGAGAAGGAAAACGAGATCGTCGCCATCCCCAAGCTGCTCGATCAATTGGACCTTGACGGCGCGCTCGTCTCCATCGACGCCATCGCCTGCAATCCCGCCATCGCTGAGGCGATCGTCGCGGCGGGCGCCGATTATCTGCTGCCAGTAAAGGAGAACCAGCCGACGCTTAGGGCCGAGGCGGAGAGCTATTTCGCCAGCGCCCCCAGGCAGGAGCTCGACATCGCCCAGAGCCTCGACAAAGCCCATGGCCGGTTGGAGATTCGCACCCACAAGGTCTCCCGGTCGGTCGGCTGGGTGGGTTCGGATCGCGCCTTTCCCGGCGCCAAACGCTTCCCCAGGCTGGCCGTCATCGGCATGATCGAGACCCAAATCGAGAAGAGAGAAAAGGTCAGCCTCGAGCGGCGTTACTACATCTCCTCGCGTCCTCTTTCGCCCGAGGCTTTCGCCGATGCGGTGCGCAGCCATTGGGGCATCGAGAACCGCGTTCATTGGGTTCTCGACGTCACCTTCAAAGAGGACCTCTCTCGCCTCAGGATCGGCCACGGCGCTCACAACATGGCCGTGGTGCGCCACTTCGCCCTCAATCTCGTCAGACAGGCCAAGGACAAGCGCGCCATCAAGCGACGGCGTAAAGTCGCTTCCTGGAACCCGCAATACCTCACCGAAATGCTACAACTCATCCCCCGTTAACCTGGACTCGTTGCCCTGGGCGGCGGTTGCGGCTTCCACAGAGGGCAAATGACCGGAGAAGCCCGCAAAGCAGTCGCCTACCTGCGCATACCGAGCAACGAACGTTGGGCCGGACAAGGACAGCGGCAATGCCCAGCCAGGTGGTTGAATCAAAAGCCGATTCGAGCTGGACCCCGGATTTAGGACCAGT
>PEFW01000163.1 GCA_002890675.1 Candidatus Methylaffinis lahnbergensis | reverse complement strand
ATGTCAATCAAAATGACATCACGCTGCTTTTTGGCGTTGGCCAGTTTCACCTCGCGGACTCGCAAAGTCTCGCGGAAATCATCAACGCCACGGGGCGGAATATCAGTTGCTCCAAACGCCATTTCATCTTCTCCATCAATTTCTTTGATTTATCGACCAGCCGAATTGCGCATCCAAGCCACCCGCGTGCAAACTTCCGGCCGGCCAGCCTCCAGGTGGCTCTGTGGAGCCGCCCATACCGTCAGCCGTGCTGATCGGAAGCCCAAATCCGGCCGCCGCAATCCATGCGGAGCGGCCCGCGCCTGTCGTAGGCGGATGAAAATTGAGAGGCACTTCATGATGGCTCGCCAAAACAATCACACCCGCAACCGCATTCGCCACGTCGTCATGCGCGCCGGGGCCGTGATCAATTGAATCCTTGCCGCCGCGCGCCGTCCGGCGCTCAAGGCCGTGAAGCTGGGAGATCAAGCGGCGGATATCGAGCAGCTGACACTTGCGGCTGTTCAACAGCGGCAAAGCGTCGCGATAAATGTCACTCTTCGCCCGCTCGGACGCAACATAGTCCACATTGCGCTTCTTGAACTGTTCGCGCGGCCATTCGCCCGCATACCGATCACCCGTCACCTTCGCGACGCCGTAAGCCGCCAACGTCATGCAAAAGTCCGCGACAACGGCCTCGGGTTGAAACGGCGCTCGGACTTCCCGAACGCAATCCAAAACGGCGACACCATCGTCATGGTGCGCAATAGCAAGCGTCATCGAATCGCTGGAGCCGCCGGACGGATCGCAGAAAGCAAAGTAAGCCGTGCCGGACATTGGCGGGAGTTCAAACAAACCATCAGCCGTGCACGCCTCAAGCACCGCAAGATCGACAAACGCGGCAATGTCCGAACGAAAGTTTGCGCCATACTCGGCATCGGCGCTCACCGGATCGCGCTCATATTCCTCGTCGATAAATTGCTGCGATACCGTCGGGTTCATAACCCGCGTCGCAGCCTGCCAGACAAGGTTGCGCGCGTCATCCTTGCCATGCCAGCGCCGGTATGCGTCCCACAAAACACCGCGGCGCGCATACGGCGAGCTACCCGCGATCACCATCGCGTCAGGGCCAAACGTCGCCATGCTGGCGCGCACGGCGTTCAAAACTTCGCTGTCAGGATTCGCACTGTCATCGTCCCTCCAAAAAGCAAGCTCATCGAGCACGGCGACGCAAACCGACCGGCCGCGAACCGAACGATAGCTGCGGGTAACGACTTCGACTGTCACCCCGCCCTTCAATTCGATCTCGTTCGCCGTGACATTCCAAACCAAGCTTTGCAGTATCGGCGGCCTCAATATGCCTTGGCAGTACCGGTGCAAAATTTTCGCCTGTTCGCGATCGGCGGCAACAAGCAAGACAATGGCGCGCTCGCCCGGACTTAGGTATTTGCGCCAGTCCTTGAAGACGGCCAGGAACACGGCGATCAATGCCATAGCGAAGGACTTGCCGCCACGGCGGCCGATCACAAGCCATAGGTACGCGGCAGGCGCGCCGGGCGGCACCCTCCGCCCCGTGCACTGGCGAAACAGCTCGGCTTGGTATGGGGATCAAGCGCCAACCCAAAAGCGGCCCCCAGCAAGGCCCGCCAAGGCTTCCATGAGTCCGCGTCGCGGATCGATGCGCCAAGCAAATTCATATCGTCGAGGGCCTCAAGAATGTTCATGCGGGTGCGCTTCCAGACGGCCGCGAGCGCCGTTGCGCTATCGGGATAGCCTTAGGAGGCGTTTTGGCCGCCGCTGCCCGCGCGGACGCGGCTTGTGCGCGCTTCTTGCGCAACTGCTCGTCCCGCTGGCGCTTCTTGGGAATACCCCTCGTCATGGCGCCGCCTTTGCCTGTAGGTAGCTCTGCAACGATGGCGTCAGGTCGCGGGGCTTGCGCTCAAGGCCTAGCCTTTGCAAGCAACGGCCCAACCGGTCGCAAAGGACGCCATAGGCCTCGCTATCGAAAGCCAAGTTTCGAATGAAATCGGCCTCGACGCTCTCGCTCATGATGCTCAAGGTCGCCGCGCGCCGGATCAATTGCCGCTGGCCTTCGGAAAGGCGGTCGCTGCCGCCAAGGTCGTTCTCCATTCCCTCGACAAGATCGCGGAATCGCATCGCGGTTTGCGAGCGGCCGTCCAAGCCAGCGACGCAAAAAAGTTTAGTTCCGTTCGAGACAGCGCTCCTATGCGCGCGCGGGCGGCTCGCTAACGGCGCGGCATCCGCCCGGTGTCGGGTAGGTACCGGCGCGGTAGTTTCAGCGGTTTCCAACGAATTAACCTTAAGCCTGGCTACGTTTGAACGGCCATTATCGGACATCTATTAGACAAATAGCACGGATCAATAAAAAATGCAATACATTACAACGCTGTACCAAGCTACACGGCGCATGTTTCCGCCTTGCTGTGAGGCGAAAGTCGCTTCAGCTTAACCGCGCGTGCTTGGCCGCAAAGCGCGGCATTGGCGGGACGTTATCAGCGGTAACGCGGCCGTTAGAGAAAAATTAGGTAAGCTTAGCAGTTTGTTTGGATCGGCCCACTTTCCAACCCGACCTTGGCGAGCTTACCGTCAAAACGCTTCAAAGCCGCCGCAAGCATCTCAGGGTGCGTGTCAACAATGCCCCGAAAGACGATCTTGCCGACTTCATCGACAACGCAC
>PEFW01000162.1 GCA_002890675.1 Candidatus Methylaffinis lahnbergensis | reverse complement strand
AGCACCGTCGTCTATGCCAGCACCATCACCCGCAATGGGAAGGATGGCGAGACCGGCGAGGAGACCGAACAGGCGATCCCCTTCCTCAAATCCTACACCGTGTTCAATGTCGAGCAGATCGAAGATTTGCCGCCGCAATACCACGCTGTTGATTTCCACTGAGAGCTGACCCGGGCGATACGGGTTTTTCCACCGAGAACTGACCCATGTTCGAACCTTTCCCCCTTGGCCTAGGCAGGGGACGACGGAGTGATCGACATGGAGTTATTGAGCGTGATCCGACGCTGGCATTATCGAGATCATTTCTCGATCCGAGAGATATCCCGACGCACAGGTCTGTCGAGGAACACAGTCCGCAAATACCTGCGCTCGGACACCGTTGAACCGAAGTTCAACATCCCTGATCGCCCGAGCAAGCTGGACCCTTACGCCGACAAGCTATCGCAGATGCTGCGGCAGGAGGCCGGGAAGTCCCGCAAGCGGAAGCGGACGACCAAGCAATTGCACGCCGATCTGGCCACCCTCGGGTACGACGGCTCCTACAATCGCGTGGCGGCCTTCGCTCGCGACTGGAAAGCCGCCCGGCAACAGGAACAGAAGACGTGCGGCCGCGGCGTGTTCGTGCCGCTTGCGTTTCTGTCGGGCGAGGCGTTCCAGTTCGACTGGTCGGAAGATTGGGCGATCATCGCCGGCGAGCGGACCAAATTGCAGGTCGCTCACTTCAAGCTCTCCTATAGCCGCGCCTTCATTCTCCGCGCCTATCCTCAGCAGACCCACGAGATGCTGTTCGACGCCCACAACCACGCCTTCCGCGTCTTGGGGGGCGTGCCGCGGCGGGGCATCTACGACAACATGCGCACCGCGGTCGATAAGGTCGGCCGGGGCAAGGAGCGCCAGGTCAACGCGCGCTTCTCGGCCATGGTAAGCCACTTTCTGTTCGAAGCCGACTTCTGCAACCCGGCGTCCGGCTGGGAGAAAGGGCAGATCGAGAAGAACGTCCAAGACGCTCGCCATCGGCTCTGGCAGCCGACGCCCAGCTTCCCCTCCCTGGCGGCGCTAAACGACTGGCTGGAGACGCGCTGCCGGGAGCTTTGGGCGCAGACCCCACACGGCTCACATCCTGGCATGATCTCTGACGCCTGGTCTGAAGAAGCCCACCATCTGATGCCGCTTCCCCGGCCATTCGACGGCTTCGTCGAATACGCCAAGCGCGTCTCGCCGACGTGCCTGATCCATCTGGAGCGCAATCGCTATAGCGTGCCCGCGTCCTTCGCCAATCGCCCGGTCAGCGTGCGGGTCTATCCCGAGCGGATTGTCGTCGCCGCCGAGGGACAGGTCATCTGCGAACACGGCCGAGCCTTTGCCCGCTCTCACCAACGAAAGAGTACGACGACCGTCTTCGATTGGCGGCACTATCTGGCGGTCATTCAACGCAAACCGGGAGCCCTGCGTAACGGCGCGCCGTTCGCCGAACTCCCGCCTGCCTTCCGGGCTCTACAGCAGCGCATGCTCAAGACGCCGGGCGGCGACCGCGAGATGGTCGAGATCCTCGCCCTGGTTCTCCAGCACGATGAGCAAGCCGTACTCGCCGCCGTCGAACTGGCGCTGGAGGCCGGCGCGCCAAGCAAGACGCATATTCTGAATGTTCTGCACCGGCTGGTCGACGGCAAGCCGATCGACCCACCAACCGTGAAGCCGCCTGGCGCCCTGACGCTCACCGCCGAACCGCAAGCCAACGTCGAGCGTTATGACGCCCTACGCAAAACCCGGGAGGCGCGTCATGCGTCATAATCCCGCCGCTGGCGCCGTCGTCATCATGTTGCGAACCCTGAAGATGCCCGGCATGGCTCAGGCGGTCGGCGAGCTGACCGAGCAAGGCTCCCCAGCTTTCGAGGCCGCGCTGCCGATCCTATCCCAACTCCTGAAGGCGGAGACGGCGGACAGAGAAGTGCGCTCGATCGCCTATCAACTCAAAGCGGCCCGCTTTCCGAACTATCGAGACCTCGCCGGCTTCGACTTCGCCAGCAGCGAGGTCAACGAGGCGCTTGCGCGTCAACTCCATCGCTGCGAGTTCCTGGAAGACGCCCACAATGTCGTCCTGGTCGGCGGCCCCGGCACGGGCAAGACGCATCTCGCCACCGCGATCGGCGTCCAGGCCATCGAGCATCACCGTAAGCGCGTAAGGTTCTTCTCCACCGTCGAACTCGTCAACGCTCTCGAACAAGAGAAGCTTCAGGGCAAACCCGGCCAAATCGCAGCGCGGCTCACCCACTCCGATCTCGTCATCCTCGACGAGCTTGGCTACCTGCCGTTCAGCGCCTCCGGCGGGGCCTTGCTCTTCCATCTGCTGAGCAAGCTCTACGAGCGCGCCAGCGTCATCATCACGACTAATCTCAGCTTTGGTGAGTGGGCAACCGTGTTCGGCGACCCGAAAATGACGACCGCGCTACTCGATCGTCTCACCCACCGTTGTCACATCCTCGAAACCGGAAACGACAGCTTCCGCTTCAAGAACAGTTCGGCGAAAGCCGCCAAACCCGCAAAGGAGAAAGCACCAAACTTGACCAACGTCTGACCCCGAAACCATCATTAAGCCGGGTCAGTTCTCAATGGAAATCCCGGGTCACTTCTCAGCGGAAATCAACAGCCCTGGCACCTCGAAGAAACAGGCGATGAGGAGGAAAAGTGGATAAAGACCAATATTTTGCTTGCGGTGGACCGGAGGCAAAAATTCGTCCGCGCAACAGAAAATAAG
>PEFW01000161.1 GCA_002890675.1 Candidatus Methylaffinis lahnbergensis | reverse complement strand
CTGCCAGCCTGGGTGCTTTCGCGACCCGTGCTGGCGCAGCGAACTTCGGCAACCCGGACGAGCCGCCCCAGGGCATTGCGAACACCAAAAACAACCCGCGCAGTTCGGCCGATCCGGGACCACAGAACCCCAGGCTTACCGTTTATACCAAAGGTCATAGCGACAGACCGACATGCGGCCAATCTCGCATTCCGATGGATGTGATCCTCTTGGGCTGGGCGGTCAGCTTCCGCCATGCGTCGCAGGCTGCGTCGATGATGGCGTCATAGGTCTCAAAGACGGTGTTTGAGAGCCAGTTCTGGCGGAGATATTGCCAGACGTTCTCGACCGGGTTCAGTTCGGGCGCCCGCGAAGGCAGGAAGATCGGCGTGATGTTTTCGGGCACGTTGAGCTTGCCGGTGGTGTGCCATCCGGCCCTGTCGAGCAGCAGGACAGCGTGTGCGCCGTTGGCGACGTTGCGCGAGATCTCGTCGAGGTGGAGTTGCATCATTTCGGTGTCCGCGTAGGGCAACGCCAGAGCTGCACCGACGCCGCGGGCGGGACAGATCGCGCCGAACAGATAGGCGTTGCCGTAGCGCTGATCGGCGGGCTGCCTCGGCCTCGTTCCGCGTCTGGCCCATTGACCGACAAGGCCGTTCTTCTGGCCGATCCGGGCCCTCATCCCGAGCTTGTCGAGGGACGTCTTTACATGAGGGTTCCCCTGTCAAGTGAAGGCAGTAGCGTCGTCGGAACGCCCATTCGCTCCGTCTCGGCATCGACGATTGGACTGGGATCGTGTGCACAGCAGCGAGCGCTGCATAACCTTACATACGGTTCCGGTTGCAGGAGCTTTGACGGGCCCTGACCGGCGACCACAATGCCTCATGCATGAGACGTCGACCCCGGATGACGCGACCCACCTGGAACGCGGGAGCATGAAGCTCCCAATGACGAAGACGGTCGCATCCTCCAATCGATCGCCGAGATCATCGACGATCGAGCTCAGGCTGCGAGGATGGCGCCCTCCGGCACGACGCCCCCAGTGATGAACCGCCAGATTGCGATGAGCAGTTTTCGGGCCATCGCGACAATTGCGATTCGCCGAGTGCGCCCCTGAAGCTCTCCGACGCGTCCGCGGAACCACTGCGCCAAGCCGCTCTCCGGCTGATAGCGCAACCATAGCCAGGCGAGCTGGACCATGGTCTTGCGCGCGCGACTGTTGCCGGCACGATTGATCCGCCGGTCGCGGTCCATCCCGCCACTTTGGAAGGGCGTCGGCGCGAGCCCAAGATAGGCAGCAATCTGCCGCCGATTGTCGAAAGTCCGGTAGAACACTTCCTTCGCCAGAACAGCTGAAAAGTTGTCGCCAAGACCCCGGAGTTTGCATAACGCCTTCACCGTCTGGTTGGCTGGAGTGTCATGAGCCTCCATCGCCTGCTCTCGCGCCGCTTCCACCTCTCGGATCATCTCGAGGGTCATCAGAAGGCGACGGCGCAAGCGATCAAGCTCCGCCCTCAGGCAGGGCGGAAGCGGTCGCCCGTCGCCTGCCCGCAAAACGTCAAGGTCAGAAGCCCAGGTTCGCAACGATGGTCTTTTCAGTACGCCCTGGGTCGCGAGCAAAGCGGCGATCCGGTTTTCGATGCGGACCCGCTCCTGAACGAGATATTCGCGCTCGCGATGAGGTCGTTTGTCGTCCTCCTCGGCGACGCTCGGCGTCCTGACCATGTGGCAGATTTCGCGATCTCCGGCGAACGCCGCCGCGAGGACGCGCAGAAGGCCCTGAGCATCGAGCCGGTCGGTCTTGGCCCTCCTTGCGCCTCTTGTGACGAGAATGCTCGTCGGCTCAACGACGTGATTGATGACGCCGTTGTCGGTGAGGAGGCGATGCAGCCAAAACCCGTCGCGGCCAGCTTCGAAACAACTGGCCAAGGTCACATCGGGGCCCATCCGGGCGGCAACCTTCTCCCGTAGATCCGAGACCAGCGTCAGCAAGGCCGCGCTGTCGCCCGCCGAGACCCTTTGCAGCCTGACTTTGTCGCTCCACGGGAGGCGGTACGCAATCAACCAAGAGGTGACGCTGAGCTCAAGGGCGAGATGAAGGACCGCGGGGGAAGTCGTGCTGGCAGACATGCGAGGGGCTCCAGTGCAAATGCTTGGACCGCTCATTTTGCCGCCGGCCCACCAGCATAGCATCTGGAACCAGATTTCGATCGGCGTCGTCTCGGAGACGCCTTCGAGATGAGCCTTCAGCGCGCGTGGGAAGTTTTTTGAAAGCCTCGACGATCCGTTCGTCCTGCGCCGGATGGCGGGGTCGCGCGCTGATGTGGGAGAAGCCGAGCTTCTTCAAAAGCTTTCCGACATAGCGCGGATGAAAGTCGACCCCGAACCTCTCAGCGATGACGCGCTTGAGATCAAGACGCCGCCAGCGCACGACGCCGTCCTTCTCACGGTCCGGGCCAGCTTCGACGATCTGGACCAACTCGGCCCGTTGCTCCTGTGAAAGGCGAGGCTTTGGCCCTTCCGTCCAATTGTCGATGAGGCCCTCCGGCCCCGAGGCGTTGAAGCGATGGACCCAGTCGCGCAGTGTCTGGCGATCCATGCCCCCGACCTTCGCCGCCGCGCCGCGATCCATCCCATCTCTGACCGCCGCCAGCGATAGAAGCCGTCGGCTCTGGTTGACGGCCTTCGACCGCCGAGCAAGCGCCCGAAGCGCCCCCGCCAAATAGTCCTCTCGCAATCTGACCGCTGATCGCATCGCGCGAATCTCCCGCGCCTAAAAAGTCAGAAATCGCGCCTAAAGGGAATCCCCCACGTCAGTCGGACAGTGGGACCTTTGGTATAAGTCCAAAAGAGAAAATTTATAAGGTGACGGACCGGGACGGCATGTATGTGCTCGTGAAGCCCTCGGGGACCCTTACTTTTCGG
>PEFW01000160.1 GCA_002890675.1 Candidatus Methylaffinis lahnbergensis | reverse complement strand
TTCTTGCCGCCCTATTCCCCCGACCTCAACCCCATCGAACAGGTCTTCGCCAAACTGAAACATCTCATGCGAAAGGCCAAGGAGCGAACCGTCGACGCTACCTGGAAACGCACCGGCTCATTGCTCGAAACCTTCAAATCCAGCGAATGCAAAAACTACTTCGTCAATGCAGGCTACGCTTCATCCTAAAATGATCATGCTCTAGCACGCGGCCGCGCCGGTCTCGCGAGCGGGACAATCTTCGCCAGCTCGCCACCCATCAGCGCTGCTTTGGCTCCGCGGCGAGGAACGCTCGAACCGCCGCATCAGGCCGCATTGCCGCAATCGCTTCTCGCGCCTGGCGATCGTGGATCCCTTCCTACGGCCGTTGGTACACGACCGCCTAATCGCCGGTGGCAGAAAGGCCAAGGCCGCCCGCACCGCCGTCATGCCAAAGCGCGTCGTCCTCGCCAATACCCTCGTCCGCGAAACCCGATCCTGGAAGCCAAATCACGCTTGACCCCCAACGCAGATGCTCATACGGCCCTCACTTGCGCGAGGGCCCCCTACTCCCGCAAGCGGAAGAAGCAGCGCGTGCGCCCCGGCCGCGCTACAGCGGCTCCGCGTAGCTTTCGATCCGCGGCGGGGAAAGCGATTCCGTCTTGGCGACACCGGCCTTCACGGCGGACTGAATTTTTTCGAAAGCCCGAACCTCGATCTGGCGCACCCGCTCACGGGAAATGTCGAACTCGTCGGACAGCGCCTCGAGTGTCATCGGTTCGTCGGCAAGCCGCCGCGCCTCGAAAATGCGCCGCTCGCGCGGGTTTAGCACGCCAAGCGCATTGCGGAGCGCAACGATGCGATTGCCAGTTTCTTCCCGTTCGGCAAGAGTATGCTCCTGGCTGGCGGCGTCATCGACAAGCCAATCTTGCCATTCGCCCTCGCTTTCCTCGCGCAACGGCGAATTCAGCGAGGCGTCCCCCGACATCCGCCGGTTCATGTCGATGACGTCCTTTTCGCTGACGCCGAGCCTGCGCGCGATCGTCTTGACCTGGGCCGGATGCATGTCGCCGTCATCGAGTGCCGAAATCTGGCTCTTCGCCCGCCGCAAATTGAAGAAAAGCTTCTTTTGGCTTGCTGTCGTTCCCATTTTCACGAGCGACCAGGAGCGCAGGATATATTCTTGAATCGAGGCACGGATCCACCACATGGCATAGGTCGCCAAGCGAAACCCCTTATCGGGTTCGAAACGCTTGACCGCCTGCATGAGGCCAACGTTGCCTTCCGAGACAACTTCGCTGATCGGCAGACCATAGCCCCGGTAGCCCATCGCGATCTTGGCGACGAGCCTGAGATGCGAGGTAACAAGCTTATGCGCCGCGCCGGGATCCTCATGCTCGCGCCAGCGCTTGGCGAGCATATATTCCTCCTGCGGCTCCAACATCGGAAAACGCCGGATTTGAGTGAGATAACGAGCAAGCCCGCTTTCACCCGAAATCATTGGCACGGCAGCACTCATTGCACCTTCTCCTCAGGGACCCCTATGTCAGCCAGTCCCCCTTGGCCGCTTCCAATGCCGGCCATGCGATTCGGCAATATAGAGTGCCGCGACCGTGGCCGAAAGAGGGCTAGGCAAGGCATTCGGATTAAAGATTAGCAATATTACACAACGCAAAGGGTTCAAGCTGTACGATACAAAACACTCCTTGCCTCTTAAATTACGACGGATTCCGGCGAGGCGTTACATCCTCCGGTAAATTAAGTGTGAAACCTTGCGTGAAACACGCATCCTACCGCCATTTCCTTGCGCCAGACTGGCGCCGCCTGGCGGTATCAAATCTCTATCCCAGGTCTCGCCGCACCCCCGCCGGCGAGTGCGTCGCGCAGACTTCGCAGCTCTTGCGGCAGGGCACTCGTAAAACGCATTTGGACGGCCGTCACCGGATGCGGGAAACCGAGCACCGCCGCGTGCAAGGCTTGCCGGGAGAGAGATGCGAGGCGGGCCTGGGCTTCGGGCGGGAGCCGCGCTGTTTTGCTCTTGAAACCCGTGGCATAGACGGGGTCGCCCAGCACCGGATGGCCGATATGCGCCACGTGGGAGCGGATCTGATGGGTTCGCCCCGTCTCCAGCGTGCATGAAATAAGGCTTGCTTCGCCAGCAAAGCTCTCGATTAGCCGCCAGTGGGTTAGCGCGCGGCGGCCGCGCCCAGCTGGCACGACGGCGATCTTTTGGCGGGCGGTAGCGTGACGGGCGAGCGGCGCGTCGATGGTGCCGGAAGGCCGCGCGGGGGTGCCCCAAACAAAGGCCAAATACGCGCGGGTGAGCGGTAAGGTCTTCCCGTGATCGGCAAAGAGCTTGGCAAGGCCCTGATGCGCCGCGTCCGCCTTCGCAACCACCAAAAGCCCCGAGGTATCCTTGTCGAGCCGGTGCACGATTCCGGGCCTTCTCACGCCTCCGATGCCCGAGAGGCTCGCGCCGCAATGGGCGAGAAGCGCATTGACAAGCGTTCCCGATGGATGTCCGGCGGCCGGGTGCACCACGAGTCCGGCCGGCTTGTCGATGACGAGCAGATATTCGTCCTCGAAGACAATTTCGAGCGCAATATTTTCGCCCAAAGGCGCGGGATCGGCGGGCGGGGGAAGGCGCAAGCCAGCGGTCTGCCCGGCACGAAGCAGAAGACTCGGGTCTTTCACCTGCGCGTCGTCGATTGAAGCATGGCCAGCTTCGATCAGGCCCTTCACTCTCGTGCGCGATAAATTCAGCCCAGAAGCCGCCGCCGCAAGAAAACGGTCGAGCCTCGCGCCGCCATGTTCGGGCGCAACGCGATAGGCAAGAAAAAGATTACTTTCCTGGCTCATGCCCATGCCTGTCCGGCCTGTCGACGCCCAGATCAACGATCAAGGTCCACTAGCTGTGGAGCCTCAATAGGTTAACCCCGGTGAGACCGAGGCGGCTGATGGGCGGGTTTGATTTTAGGCTGCCACTGAAGCTTTGCAACCTCAGCTTCCTC